>NZ_CP046976.1:2100000-2284440 GCF_030408415.1 Corynebacterium appendicis CIP 107643
GCCAGCTCATCACCATCGCGCGCGCGTTCCTGTCGCAGCCCGGCCTGCTCATCCTCGACGAAGCCACCAGCTCCGTGGACACCCGCACCGAAGTCCTCGTCCAAGAAGCCATGAACGCGCTGCGCAGCAACCGCACCAGCTTCGTCATCGCGCACCGCTTATCGACGATCCGCGACGCCGACCTCATCATCGTCATGCATCACGGCCGGATCGCCGAGCAAGGCACCCACGAGGAGCTTCTCGCCGGCCACGGCACCTACTACGAGCTCAATCAGTCCCAATTCAGCGCAGAGGCCTAACACCCGCACACTTATCGACGCCCCGCGCAACCCTCCCTACTGCTCCCCTGTGGATAAGGCTGTTTGTGGGCGGGTTATCCACAGATTTTTAGGGGCTTCTTTTTCGGGGTTGTTGTTCTGTTTAGCGTGTGGGGCATGAGCGATTTTGACGCGTTTCTTGGATCACTTGGTAGCCCGATGGATATCCTGGCTGGTTTCGACCGTCAGGCTGCTCGTGCTGCCGGCGTCAAGCCCGCCACGTATGTCGAGTGGGAAAAGGCCCACGAGGTCTACTTCGGTGCGACCCGCTTTTCTCGCCAGCAGGCCAATGCCGTTCGTGTTGCTAGGCAGACGGGGAAGTCTCTGGATCAGATTCTGTTCATCGAGCAGCAAGTGCGTGCTGTGTCCTCCGACCGGGAGACGTGGAAACTCCGCCTGGCGTTGTTGTCGGTGCGCGGCAACTACAAGACGCTGCAGCGCCGCGCCAAAGACATCATCCCCGACCCGGATAAACCCGCCCCGGAGTCCACAGTGCGGTTCGGCCGGACCCGGAAAGGCAAACGCACGGTCATCGCCACCGGGGAAGAACGCGACATCGCCGACCTGGAACACGCCCTGCGGGCAAAGCTCGACCCCAACCGGCCCGAGGGGCCGCAAATGTACGAAGCGTTCGCCGAGCTGCTGCGGGGCGGTGCCGGGGTCGCGCAGGCTGTGCCGCGCCCGTTGATCCAGGTCCCGCTTTCCGAGCACATCAGGATCGTTTCCGGTAACGGCGATGAGACGATCCTGGGCCTGTCGGACGGCACCACCATGACCGGTGCGGAGTATCTGACTCACTATTACTCGAAGGATTTGGAGGTGGCGTTGTTCCACCCGCAGGCGGGTGCGGTGAACCTGTACCACGCGAAGCGGTTCGCGAACGCCAAGCAACGCGACCTGGCGCGGGCGACGTTGACGACGTGTCCGGTGCCGGATTGCCGGCATGCGGCGGATAATTGCGAGGTCCACCACATCACACCGTGGGCGCGTGGCGGGCCGACGAACATGGACAACCTGTCGGTGTTGTGCAGGTACCACAACCGCACCAACGACGACGACCCCCACAGACACCACCGGGGTCGAATACACATGCGCAACGGCACCCCGACATGGGTCTCCCCGCGCGGAACACCAGTACCGAACACCACCCACCAATACGGTGCCATGCACCTGTTGTTCGGAAACTAGCTCGGAACCTGACCACACCACCAGGCCGAGGGCGAAACAACCCTGCGGCCATATCGGTGTGCCCAAAAAGAAACGACGAAACCGGGCCCCGAAACATCGGAACCCGGTTCGATCGGCGTGGGCTTTTAGTACATGCTCATGTAACCGCCCGGCTGCTCTGGGTGGCCGTAGGTGTTGCCCGGAGCAGTGCCAGCAGACGGGTTGCTCTGGCTGGTGGAGCCGTGCTCGCTGACCCAGCGGTAGACGAAGACTGTGCCCAAGATCTGGACCGGCGCCACGATGAACACACCAAAGCCAAGCGTGAAGAAGGCGATAGCCATGCATGCGAGGTTGAGAAGGATGATCGCACCGAAGACCTGCCAGTACTGAGCCTTCACGTCCTTCCATGCGGCAGAGAAAGCGCCGACCGGGCTGGTCTTTCCGTCGATGGCGTAGTACGGCACCAGCACCAGGAATGGGTAGGCGAAGATGATCGCGATAAAGGCCACGAAGAAGAAAATCGCGCCGAGAACCGGTTGCAGCGCACTCAGACCAACTGCGACAGCGACAACTGCGATGTAGGCCACAAGGACCAGAGCAAACATCAGAAGGTATGCGAGAATGCCGTTCCCCCACGGCACACCTTGGAATGCATTGTTCCAGGTGGGCTTGACTCCACGGGTGTCCTGAAGGGCGACCTTGGCGATGACGAGGCCGGTGGCCATCGACAAGAGGATGAGCACGACGTAGAAAATGATCACCGGGGCGGTCAGACCAGTGCTGAGTTCCTCAGCACCGCTTTCGGCGGCGGCGACCTGCGGGAAGATAACGGCGAAGAAGCCGACCAGGGCGACGACCACGGGAAGGAACAGCAAGCCCAGGTAGACGTGCCACTGGCTGGTGAAGAAGCGCTTGAAGCCGAAGGCGACTGCCTCAGCTGGCGGCAGGTTAGTCTGCGGGATGTGAAGCGGGCGGCCGGACTCGGACTGGGTCTCAGGGTTCACGTAGCCGGAGGTCGGCGGGTACGTGTTGCCCGGCCCCTGGCCGTAGCCTTGCCCGTAGCCTTGCCCCTGTCCGTACATTGGGTTGTAGGCGTGGCCGGCATTCTGGTCGGAGGAGGATCCGCCGTAGGACGACGAGCCACCGTAACTGGGGAAATTATTGGGGTTAGACATGGCCTACATGATATTTGTGGGCGAACAGTTGTCTAGGCGGATTGCCCCACCGGACCGTTTAGTATTGAAATCGTGATGAATCAGCCTCCGCATTCTCCGCGCAACCAGTCTGGGCCGCAACAAAGCGGCGGCGATCTTGTCCGCTTGTCGGATGTGGATCGTTCGGACGCGGTGGCGCGGCTGAGTTACGCGCTGGGCGAAGGGCGGCTGGACAGCGACGAGTTCAACCGCCGCTGCGAGCAAGTTGAAGCGGCGACCACCCGGCGCGACCTAGTGCCGTTGTTCCGGGACTTGCCGGAGCAGCAGCGCCAGGAGATTGCGGAGCAGACCTTCACGCGTAGCGAGATCGAGCGGGCCCGCGCGAACGGGAAGAACACGCGCCTGGGCATTTTCCTCCTGGGTTCGATGGCGTCCTTCGCGGGGGCGGTGGGGTTGGCCGCGGCGACGGGCGCCGCCACATGGATCATGCTCCTGCTCATCATTCCGGCGCTGTTCACGATTCTCTACATCATGAAGGCGGGCCCGGACAGCTGGTATGCTCCGAGCCCGCGGCAGCTGGAGCGGCAGAGGTTCCGGGAGTTGCAGACGGCGAGGAAGATGGAGGAGGAGCGTCGTAAAGCGGAGCGCAACGTGCAGCGTGACCGGCTGACCGGCGACGCGATGGACTTCGCGCAGCGTGCGTTGAATCGTTTCAACAAATAGGCCGCAGTTTTTTGGGAGAATTGCGGCATGAGCAAATCGTCGAAAGAGAAGAAATCCGGCCAGCAAGCAAAGCAGAAGCGGCCGCCGCTGAAGCGTCACCGCCACTTCGACCAGGCGGAGAAGATCAAGGGCGTGTCGTACGATCTCCGCGGCCCTGTCGCGACGACGGCGGAGGAGATGGAGCGCGACGGCCACACGATTTTGAAGCTGAACACGGGCAATCCAGCGGTGTTCGGTTTCGAGGCACCGGATGTGATCATGCGCGACATGATCGCGGCGTTGCCGACCTCGCAGGGGTACACGACGTCGAAGGGGATTATTCCGGCAAGGCGGGCCGTCGTCACGCGTTATGAAGAGATCGACGGCTTCCCCGAGTTCGATATCGACGATGTTTATTTGGGCAACGGCGTGTCCGAGCTCATCACGATGACCACGCAAGCTTTGCTTAACGACGGCGACGAGGTTCTCATCCCCTCCCCCGACTATCCCCTCTGGACTGCTGCGACGACGCTCGCCGGCGGTAAGGCCGTCCACTATCTCTGCGATGAGGAGGACGACTGGAACCCGTCGATCGAGGACATCCGCTCGAAGATCACGGACCGCACGAAAGCGATCGTGGTGATCAACCCGAATAACCCGACGGGTGCCGTGTACTCGAAGAAGGTGCTGGAGGACATCGCCGATGTCGCGCGCGAGTTCGAGCTCATGGTGCTCGCCGACGAGATTTACGACCGCGTGCTTTACGACGGCGCCGTCCACCACTCCATGGCCGCCATCGCCCCCGACCTGGTCACCCTGACGTTCAACGGCCTCTCCAAGGCGTACCGCGTGTGCGGTTACCGCGCCGGCTGGATGGTCGTCACCGGCCCGCGCCGCCGCGCCACCGGCTTCATCGAGGGGCTGGACCTGCTTGCGGGCACGCGTCTGTGCTCGAATGTCCCGGGCCAGCACGCCATCCAGGTCGCGCTCGGCGGACGCCAGTCCATTTACGGCCTGACCGGTGAAGGCGGCCGCCTGAAAAAGCAGCGAGACGTCGCGGTGAAGAAACTCCGTGAGATCCCCGGTGTGTCCGTCGTGGAGCCGAAGGGCGCGATGTACGCCTTCCCGAAGCTCGACATGGACATGTACCAGATCCACGACGACGAGCGTTTCATGCTCGACCTGCTCAAGAGCGAGAAGATCCTCATGGTCGGCGGCTCCGGCTTCAACTACCCGACGCCGGACCACTTCCGCGTGGTCACCCTCCCGTGGGCGTCCCAGCTGGAGAACGCCCTCGAGCGCTTGGGCAACTTCCTGTCGGACTACCACCAGCACTAACTAGCCGCACGCCCAACCACTGCGGCGCGCGAAGCCGTCCCTCCGAAACCAGCCTTTACAGGGAACGGCCGAGCGCCTTGAGGTCCCATCCGGCGGCCTGCCAAACGTCGGTGGGGAGGACGTTGCGGGCGTCGATAAGCGTTTTTTCAGCGACGAGCGTGCCTGCGTGCTCGGGGTCCAGCTGCTTGAATTCGTCCCATTCTGTGGCAAGGATCACAAGCTCGGCGTCGGTGAGCGCGTCGTCGAGCGAGGCGGCGTAGTCGAGCGTGGGGAAGACCTTGCGCGCGTTGTCCATGCCCTGCGGGTCGTAGACGCGCACGGCGGCGCCGGCGAGGTTGAGCTGGCCGGCGACCGCGAGGGCGGGCGAGTCGCGCACGTCGTCGGAGTTCGGCTTGAAGGCGGCGCCGAGGACGGTGATGCGGCGGCCGATCAGTGAGCCGAGCACTTCGCGGGAGAGGTCGATGACGCGCTCGCGGCGGCGCATGTTGATCGCGTCGACCTCGCGCAGGAAGGTCAGGGCCTGGTCCGCGCCGACCTCGCCGGCACGGGCCATGAATGCACGGATGTCCTTCGGCAGGCAGCCGCCGCCGAAGCCGAGGCCTGCGCCCAGGAATTTGCGGCCGATGCGGTCGTCGTGGCCGATGGCGTCGGCGAGCTGGGTGACATCCGCGCCGACGATCTCGCAGACCTCGGACACGGCGTTGATAAAGGATATCTTGGTGGCCAGAAACGCGTTGGCGGACACCTTGACCAGCTCCGCGGTCTGCAGGTCGGTGACGATGAAGGGGGTGTCTTTCGCCAGCGGCGCCGCGTAGACCTCGCGGGCGATCTCCTCGGCGCGCGAATTCTCGCCCCGGGTGCCAAGCACGATACGGTCCGGCTCGATCGTGTCCTTGACCGCGTAGCCTTCGCGCAGGAATTCCGGGTTCCACGCGACTTCGACGGTCGCGCCCTTACCGGCGGCTTCCGCGGCTGCGTCGGCGCGTTCCTGCAGCGCGCGCGCCGTGCCGACCGGCACCGTCGACTTGCCCAGAATGACGTGGTCGCCCTCGAGGTGCGGGACGAGCGAGTCGATCGCTGCTTCGACGTAGGTTGTGTCCGCCGCGTACGAGCCACGCTGCTGCGGGGTGCCCACGCCGATGAAGTGCACGTTCGCAAACGCCGCAGCTTCCTCGTAGTCGGTGGTGAACCCCAGGCGCCCTTCTTCGATGTTGCGCTTGAGCACCTCGGGCAGCCCCGGCTCGTAGAACGGCACCTCGCCGTTCTTCAACGCGTCGATCTTCGCCTGGTCAACGTCTATGCCGAGCACCTCGTGCCCAAGCTCCGCCATGCAGGCGGCGTGCGTTGCTCCGAGGTACCCAGTGCCAATCACAGTCATGCGCATACGGGACATTATGACCCGCCGCGCATGATTTAGCAGGGGAGTAGAAAAAGAGGTCAGTTGCCTTCGTTCCAGCGTGCGTTTGCGTTGTAGGTTTCCGGCTTATCGACGGTCCGCACCGCCGGATTCGTCCCATCCTCATTCACGGTGTCCGGGTCGGTGAAGTCCTTGGCTTCCCGATTGCCGCCGTGACCGTGGCCGCAACCACAACCGCCTTCGCCGTCCCGCTGCTTCGCCGCTTCACGGGCTGCTTCCTTGTCTGCGTCCTGGCACTGCTTGCACTCGCAGTCACCGTGGTCCGGCACACCGCGGTGAACTGCAGCGGCCTGGTCGTGCTCGTGACCGTGCTCGTGCTTGCACTCGCACTCGTTCGACGCACAATCGCAGGTCGTGTGGTCGTTGCGGTGGCCGCACTCGCACTGGCCCGGTTCGCAACTGCACTGCGCGTCGGCGGCGTGGACGTCCTTCAGGCCGAGGTCGCGCTGCTCGATCGAGGCATCTTCGCCGTGGTGGCCGTGGCCGCCGCAGCAGCTGTGGTTGGTGTTCTCGTTGGCGGTGGTCATGGTGTGGCTCCTTTTCACGTAGACGAAAACGTTGGTGAAAACCTGTTGAAAAACAGCCTAGTCACTCGCCAGCAAGCACGCCTGAGCCCGCAGAGCGTGGGGGTGTCACCGGAAGTTCAGATACGCCTTCGACGGCGTCGGGCCGCGCTGACCCTGGTACTTGGAGCCGACGGCAGACGAGCCGTAGGGGTTCTCGGCGGGCGAGGACATCTGGAACAGTGCGAGCTGCCCCACCTTCATTTCGGGCCAGAGCGTGATGGGCAGGTTGGCAACGTTGGACAGCTCCAAGGTGATGTGGCCGGTGAAGCCAGGGTCGATGAAGCCGGCGGTGGAGTGCGTGACCAGGCCGAGGCGGCCGAGCGAGCTCTTGCCCTCGAGGCGACCGGCGAGGTCCGCAGGCAGCGCGAATTTCTCGAGGGTCGCGGCCAGCACGAATTCGCCGGGATGCAGCACGAAGGGCTCACCTTCGGGGACCTCGACTTCGGTGGTCAGCTCAGGCATCTCTTTTTTCGGGTCGATGTGCGTGTACTTGGAGTTGTTGAACACGCGGAAGAAGCGGTCGATGCGCACGTCCACGCTGGACGGCTGGACGAGGTCCGGGCTGAACGGGTCGATGCTCAGACGGCCGGAGTCGATGGCGGAGCGAATATCACGGTCAGAAAGAAGCACGGCTTCATCTTACGGCCGCGGGGATAGTGAGGGCTTTTCAACCTGCGACGCGGACGGTGCTACGATGATCTGCGCTGCGTTCAAGCAGCAAGGCCGGCGTAGTTTAGTGGTAGAACATCAGCTTCCCAAGCTGAGAGTGCGAGTTCGATTCTCGTCGCCGGCTCAAATTTTCACTTCGCGATCCCCGCGTGGTGTACACGTCGCTCTACTCTGCCAGCGACGGTGTGGCCACCCCGTTCACGAGCTCCATGCTCGAGTCGGTCGACGGGGCGGACGTTGCAAATGTGGAGGTCCAGGCTGTGTGCGGCGGGAGGGTCAACCACATTTTCATGCCTCAGAACCCGAAGATCACCGCGCTGGTCGCCTGGGGTCTTGAGCGCGATCGGGGCGACCACACTCCCACGCGCTGTTAGCGTAGCGGGTGTGAACCTGTTCAAACCTGTTCTCAACGACCCCGACTTCACGCCCTCACATCCGACGCCGGTGCTGTACGTGCACGGGATCCACAGCCGGGCGAGCGGGTTTCGTCGTAACGCGCGCTTTTTGCGGGACCACGGCTATTGGGTGTGGGGCTTCAACTACGGGAAGATGCTCCTGCCTGGCCTGTACGGGACGGGGAGGCTGGAGGATTCGCTGGGGGAGCTGGAGGCGAGCGTCGATAAGGTGCTCGCGGAGACGGGGGCGAAGCAGGTCGATATTGTCGCGCACTCGCAGGGTGGGCTGCTGACGAAGCTGTTCATTGCGCGCGGCGGTGCACCGAAGGTGCGGCGCGTGGTCGCAATGGGCGCGAATTTCCACGGCACGGACTTGAAAGGCAAGGCACCGCGCGTGCTGGAACGCCTCGAGCGCTTTCCGACGTTGACCCGGCTCCTGCTCAGCCCCAGCGTGACGCAGCAGCTAGCGGGCTCCGAATGGATGCGAGAGAACGCCGATCCCCTGCCGGACACGGACCCGTCAGTGGTGTACACGGCGCTGTACTCGACGCGCGACACCCTGGTCACCCCGTACTACGCCTCGACGCTGAACGCGGTGGACGGCGCAGACGTGGTGAATAAAGAGGTCCCCGGCGCGCCGATCCACCAGCTGATGATGCGCGACGGGGAGATTCGCGAGCTGACCCTGTGGGGTCTGGAGCGCCCGACGACAACCTCTGACTAGCCGCACTGCACGATCGGCTGCGGGTTGTACACCGTGGTCTGGGTTTCGCGGGAGATCTCGTTGCCGGACAGGTCGCGGACGATGCGGGTGTCGGAGGTGGTGAAGCCCTGGGCACCCCCGGACGGGATGCACTCGCCGCCGGAGACGCTCTTCGGCGACGGAGAGGTGTAGGCCCAGCGGCCGCCGTTGACGGATTCGACCTCGCGGTCCTTGACGCCCTTGAAGCGGACGGTGACCTCGCCCCCGCCGAAGCTGGTCTCGATCTTCACCGGGTGCGGGGTGTCGTTCTTGAAGGCTAAGTCGATGGCGCCTTCGTAAACGGTGGCTTCGCGGCCGGCCGGGTAGCGGGAGATGTAGTAGGAGTGCGGGGTGTGGTCGACGTCGGTCATGCCCGCGAAGTAGGAGGCGTTGTACAAGGTGGTGGCGAACTGGGAGATGCCGCCGCCGACGGCGTTTCCGGCACGTCCGTCGATGATGATGCCGGAAGACACGTAGCCCTGCGCGGTGCCGCGGGGGCCGGTGTAGCCGTTGAGTGAGAAGGTCTCGCCGGGACTGACCACAGCACCGTCGACGGTGTTGGCGACGATCGAGATATTGGTGCCGGAAGCAGAGCTGTACCCGCCGGTGGTGAATTCGCCGACGACGTCGTTGAAGGTCGCGCTCTCAGCCTGCTCGGTGGTGAAGGTGGCGGGGGTGTCGCGGTAGTCGGCGTCCCAGGTGCGTGACTCGTCGCCGAGCACGCGGTCGCCGAAGCTCTTCATGGTCTCGTCCCAGCGGATCTCGATGCCGTCGACGGACGGAGTGACCTCGCCGGACGCTGAGATGGTCGCGTTCTTGCCTTCCTTGACGGTGTCTTTGAGCTGCTCGGCGAGGATGCCCTGGGCAGCCTCGGAGTCAACCTCGGGAACGATGCGGCGCTGGCCGGGGTCGTTGCGGAATGTCACCACCTCGCCGATGCGGTCGGAGTCGATGACGGCGTCGGTGTCGTCGCGGCCCTTCAGGGTCAGCGGGCCGTCGAGGGCGCGCGCGACGGGGCCGTCGACGGTGTCTTTGACCAGCTTCTCGTCGATCGCCGGGTCGGTGATGTCCGGCTCGACTTCGACGCCGTCGGGGTTGAGCCAGTTGGAGGTCATGGCGCGCTTGAGCTCGTCGGCGGGAATGTTCTGGCCGGGCTGCGGGTCTTTGACGTCGGCTTTGCCGTCCTTGATGGCCACCGTGCCGTCGACAGGTTCGACGGTAAGGTCTTTCGCGACGCGCTCGACAGTGGGCGCCAGCGCGGCCTCGTCGGCGGTGGAGACAATGTCCACCTCTGTGGTGCGGAACAGACCCATAAGCCGCGTGACGGGGTTGAGCGATTCGGTGCCGGCGGCGTCGATCGTGGCCTGCCAGTCGGGACCCAGCCCGGCGCTCGCAGGGACGAATTCGGTGGTCTTCTCACCGGCGGCGACAGTCACAGGGTCGTCGTTGACGCCGCCGAGCTCAGCGCTGAGCTTATCGACGGCCTCCGCAGGTGCCATCCCCCCGACCTCGACCCCGCCGACGGCGGTGCCGCGCGGAACGTTTCCGCGGTTGAACGCGACATCGGCCAGGTAGAGCCCCAGCAGGAGCACAATGAGGCCGACGAGGAAGCCGGCGGCGATCTTCAGGCCGCGGGATCCACTGCGGGACTCTCCGGGGCCGCCGCTGGTCCCGCGTTGGGCTTGCACACTACTCACGGGACTTAAGGGTAACGGACGACTGGGAAAAGGGAGGAAAAACGGCTAACGGGAGCCGTCGATAAGCTGCTGCTGGACGCGCCGCGCGGCGGCGTCGATGCGCTCCGGCGGAATCTCCCCCTTCTCGACGGCAGCGACTGTGCTGTCGATCGCTTCGCCCAAGCCCTCGCCGGACGACCACAAGGCCTGGTCCGCGCCCGCCGCGATGGCGTTGCGCACGGCTTCGGGGGTTGGCATGAGGTCGGTGATGGCGCGCATGCCGGACAGGTCGTCGGTGACCGCGACGCCGTCGAAGGGCTGGCCGCCGGGGTAATTGCCCTCGCGCAGCATGCGGTACGCGTTGGGGTTCAGCGAAGACGGAGAGCGCCCGTCGCCGACGCCGGGGACGACCATGTGCCCGACCATGACCGACGCGTGCGGGAATTTCGGCAGGACGGCGGCATACGGCGCGAGGTCGAACGCGTTCAAGTCCTGGATCGGCGGCGTGTGCGCGAGGGTCTCGTGGGTGTCGCCGCTGGCACGGCCGTGACCGGGGAAATGCTTGAAGGTGGGGGTGACGCCGGCGTCGACAAGCCCCTGGGCGAATAGCACAGCGACTTCCGCGACACGCTCCGGGGACGAGCCGAACGCCCGGTCGCCGACGATGTCGAGGCCAGCCGCGTCGACGTCGAGCAGCGGGGCGTAGTCGACGTTGATGCCGTATTCCGCGAGGGTGCGGCCGACGTCGTAGCCTTTGCCGCGGATGATCTCCGGCGGTTCCTGCGCGAGGTCGCGCGGCGTCGGAAACGAGCCGAGCACGTCGGAATGCCGTTGCACGCGGCCGCCTTCGAAGTCGATGCCGACGGAGAACGGGCGGTCGAATTCCTCCCGCAGCGCGTTGATGTTGCGGCCTTCTTCCGTAAGCAGCCCGGGGTCGGACCAGCTCGGCAGGAACAGCCCGCCGGCGCCGTGCTCAAGCGCGGCGCGCGCCTCGTCGTAGTTTTTCACGCCGACGACCATCAGCGAAGCGACGCGTTCGCGCAGGTCCGCGGGCAGGGCGGGCGGCGGGGTCTCGGTCACTGTGCGCGTTTCCGTCACCTCAACGGTCACCGGCTCCCGCGCTTCTTCGGGCCCCGCGCATGCGACGCAGACAACGCACGTCAGCGCGCCGACGGCCACGGCAACAGCACGCATCGCGGGCACCCCCTCGTCTCTCGCTTCTCGACGTCTCCTTCCAGATCCTATCCCCCTGGTAACCTCAAGTCCCATGACCTCCGTTATTCGCAGTGCCCGCTCGAGCCAGTCCTGGTCCCGCCGCACCTTAGGCCCCGTGCTGGCCAGCTCGGTGACCGGCATCGTGCTCGGCGTCATCGGCGTGGTGGGCATCGCGTCGTTCTCCGGACAGAACCAGGTGCCGTCCGGCAACGCCGTCCCCGCCGATGAGGCTGTGCTCGGCGGACCGGAGTACGGCTCCCGGCAGTAGATGGCCGAGCCCGCGCCCGCGCCTGCACTGCGCCGCTTTTTCGGCGGTTTTTTCAGCCGCGTTTCCGGCCGCACGCACCTTGTCGGCTGGGTCGCGCTGACCCTTCTGGCCTTTCTGCAGGCCCCCGGGCGCACAGCCGCAGACACCAAATTCGACCTCACTGCCGACCCCGGCGCATTCTTGGCCGCGGCGACCCACGCCTACACCGACCGGTTCACCCTCGGACAGATCCAGAACCAGGCCTACGGCTACCTCTTCCCCCACGGCGCATTCTTCTGGCTGACGGAACCACTGCCGGACTGGGTGGCGCAGCGGATCTGGTGGGCCATCGTCATGGGGACCGCGTTCTCCGGGACGGTGGTGGTTGGAAGGCGGATGGGATTGAAGGGGGCGTCGTTAAGCATTGCTGCTTTTCTGTATGCGCTGAGCCCGCGCGTGCTGACGACGCTCACCGCGATCTCGTCCGAGGCATGGCCCGTGGTGCTGGTGCCGTGGACGCTCGCTCCCCTGCTCGCGCCACGGCTGCGGCGGGGCGATGTCGCGGCGGCGGTGATTCCTGTGGCGCTGATGGGCGCGGTGAACGCGACCGCCACGATGATGGCGTGCCTGCCCGCATTCGTGCTGCTCATCTACCGCTGCGCGTGGAAGCCGCTCGCCGGCTGGCTGCTCGGCGTGGCACTTGTGTCTGCGTGGTGGATCGGGCCGCTGCTGGTGCTGGGGCGGTACTCGCCGCCGTTCACGGACTTCATCGAGTCGTCGTATGTGACCACGCGCTGGCTGAATCTGGCGGAGGTGCTGCGCGGCACCACCTCGTGGGCGCCGTTCGTGGACACGGAGCGCACCGCCGGGCACTTGCTCGTCGCGGAACCCGTGTTCGTGCTGGCCACGCTCGCTGTCGCCGCGTTCGGGGTGGCGGGGCTCGCACTGCGCAGCATGCCGTGGCGCGGTTACCTCGCTGTGCTGCTGTGCCTCGGCGTCGGGCTGCTCGCCGCCGCGCACGGGCCGTTCGGCGATGCGTGGCTTTCGCTTCTCGACGGCCCCGCCGCCCCCTTCCGCAACCTCCACAAGCTCGACCCGCTGGTGCGCCTGCCACTGGCTTTGGGTGCCGGGTACGCGCTGAGTCGCGCGCGCACGCCAGTGGTGGTGGCGGGCGTACTGGTCACGGTGCTCGCCACCTCGCCCGCGTGGACGCTGCGTCTGGCGCCGGAGGGGACGTGGACGGCGGTGTCATCTGATTGGCAGGACGCCGCCGAGTTCATCGACGCGAACGCCGCCGGCACCCGCACCCTCGTCGTCCCGGAGGCGCAGTTCGCACGGCAGACCTGGGGCTGGACGCGCGACGAACCGATTCAGAGCCTGACCTCGACCCGCTTCGCCGCGCGCGACGCTGTGCCGCTCGTCGACCCAGAAGCTGTCCGCGGCCTCGACGGCCAGGTGGCGGCCCTCGACCCCGAGGCCCTGCGCGCCATCGGCGTCGGTGCGGTGGCGGTGCGCGACGACTTGGCCTCAGGCCCTGAAGCGCCCTCGCTGGACGACTCCTTCGGCGAGCCCGAGCGCTTCGGGGACGTGACCGTCTACCTGCTCGAACCGCAGCGTGACATGATGATCTCGTCTGCCGACCTGCCCACCGTCGCCGGCGGCGGGGAGGTGCTGCCGCTGCTCGACCGCGCCTTCGGCTACTCGCCGCGCGCGATCGTGGGCTCTTCCGACGCCGATATCGTCACCGACACCCCGGCGCTGGCGAAGCGCAATTACGGCACTCTCACCGGCCCCAGCTCGTCCCACCTGCACGATCTTTCGGAGGGCGGCGAGATCCGCAACCGCGTCCCCGACTACCCGTCCAATGCCCAGCGCGTGACCGTCACGGCTGAGGGCGGGAGCGTGCGGGCGTCGTCGTCCGCCTCCGACGCCACGTCCTTCGGCGGCGCAAGACCGGCGGAATCGTTGACGGCCGCCGTCGACGGTCTCGACGACACCGCCTGGCACCCCACCCCCGGCGACCGCTCCCCCTGGTTCGAGATCTCGCCCGACGACCCCGTGCGCGAGGTCACCGTGGCCGCCACCGACGACGTCGAGGCGACCGTCAGCTGGCCCGGCGGCTCCCGCGAGATCACGCTGGAGGCGGACGAGCCGCTCGCAGTCGGCGTCGGCACCGAGGACGCGCGGGTTGCCGGCCCGATCCGCGTCGCCCTGGACGAACCAGCCGGCATCAGCGAATTCGACGCCGGCGTGACGCGCACCGTCACCGTGCCCGGGACCGGCGACACGTACTTCTTCCAGCGCCTTCTGCCCGCCGACGACGTCATCCGCCGCGCCTTCACCACCGACCGCCCCGCGACATGGGAGCTCACCCACGCAGCCGAAATCGACGGCGAACACCACGACGAAGGCCCCGTCGAGCTGCCCGCCGGCGAGCACACCATCGTCACCGACGCTGAAACAGTCGCGCTCACCCGCGCCGGGCACCCCAGTGCTGCCGCGTGGTCGCCTTTCGACGGCACCGTCTCGCCCTCCCCTTCCGACCGCCTCATCCTGACCACCCGGGCCTTCAACGACGGCCTGCGCGGAACGGTCAGCGGCCCGGACGGCAGCACCGTCCTCGAACCCGTGCGCGTCGACTCCGGCATGCAAGCCTTCCGCCTGCCCGCCGGCACCCAGGGCACCTTCACGATGAGCTTCGCCGGCGAGGGCTTCTTCCGCGCCAGCCTCATCTTCGGCGGCGCGCTCAGTCTGCTGGTCTTGGGACTGTGCGTGCTGTGGAGCTCATGGACCCCGCCGGCGGCGCGGCCCGGCACACGGCACCACGGTTCTCACAACCAATCCGCGCTGGCCGTCTCGGCTGCGGCGGCCGTCGCTGCGGTCACAGCCGGCGGGCTGGCGGGCGCGGCGGCGTATGCGGCGACGTTCGCGATCCGCCGCTTCACGCTGATCCCGCCGTGGGCGCTCGGCGCTGGCGCGGCGGGGGTCATGGGCCTGTGGCTGGCGCGGGCACCGTGGCCGGCTGAGAATTACGCGGGGGATTCTGCGGCGGTGACGGTCGCGGGCTGCGTCGCGGTGAGTTGTGTCGCAGCCAGTGCATGGCGGGGGCCTCGACAAGCTCGTAGCTGATGTAGCTCACGGCCACCGACACCACGACGGTGAAGGCGAGCACGAGAGCGAAGTCGATCACGCGTCCGGTGAACAGCTCGCGGCCGAGAACCGGGAACGCGAGTTCCAGCACCGCGACATGCCACAGGAAGATCGAGTAGGACCAGCGCCCCAGCGCGCGCATCACGGGGCTGGCCAGAACGCCGCCGTAGCGCCGCGGCGCCAGCGCGAACGGCGCGAGCCACAGCGCGGCGAAGACGGTGCCCAGGATGATCCGGGCGTTGAACTCTGACGGGCTCGGGTGGGTCAGCCCTTGCGGGCCGACCCACTCCTGTCCGGCGAGCCACGCGACGCCCAGCGCGAGCATGGGAAACGCCCACCGCGCACGGCCGGACACGCGCAGACGCACCCCGGCGCGCTCCAGCTCCGCGCAGCCCAGCCCGACGGCGAACCACGGGGCGTACGACGGCGGGAAGATCTGGAGGTTGAGGGGGGCGTCGAGGCCGTCGATGAGCCACGGCCAGGCCAGCCCGAATAACACAGCGCCGGCAAGCAGGACCGCGCGCACCCGCTGCCCCGCGACGAGATAGAGCGGAAGCACAAAGTAGAACGCCACCTCGATGCACAGCGACCACATTTGCGTCAGCCCGGGCACGAGCCCGTCTGGGACGTAGACCTGCACCAAAAAGAGGTTGGCCAGCGCCTGCTGCCAGCTCAAACCAGACAGGCTGGGCAGCGCGGCCATCACCACCACGGCGCACACGAGGTACGCCGGCAGGATGCGGGTGAGGCGGTGGGAGGGGTACGTCGCTAAGCGTGCTTGTCCGCGCGCCAACAGGAAAGCCGACAGGGCGAAGAACACGGCGACGAAGAAATCGAAGCGTTCGAACAGCGCGCTGCCCAGGCCGGTCTGGAAGGAGACGTGCGTGACCACGATCCCCAGGGCGGCGACCGCGCGCAGGCCCTCGAGTTCGGGGAGGATCGGGTAAAGGCGCTTGCTAGTGTTCGAGATACTGCAAGTGTAAAGGAGGGCCATGAAGCGGCTGTACTGGTGCGTCGCCGTGTTCGTCGTCGGCATGGTCCTGGGGACAATGGTGGCGCCACCGATCGTCACGGCGATGAAACCGCTGAAAAACGGTGTCACGACGTTGACGTGGACCGGAGGGGTCACCGAGGAAATCGAGGTTGCCGGCGCGAAGAAGGACGCCACCGTGACCGTGCGCGGGCCGGGCGGCGAATACAGCGACGAGATTTCCCGCTACACCGCCGAAACTTCGCGCGGCCTGGTCTTTCTCTTCCCCTTCAAGCCGGACCGCCGCAGCTTCCGCTTCTACGACCCGGCGGGCGACGCGCAGGGCACCGTCGACTACGTGGGCCCCGGGCGCGTCGACGGGCTGGGCACGTACGAATTCCACGGCACCTTCGACGGCGACGACTACCACGCCGAGCGCACCTTCGAGGTTGAGCGCCGCACGGGCACGCTGATAGATGCGACGTGGGAGACAGCCGACGGCACGCGCACGCTTGACGACGCCACACGTGCCGCCCAACTCTCCCTCGCCCACGACCGGGTGCGCGTGCTGAAGATCCTGCAATTCCTCGCGTGGCTGGGCGGGTTCATGGCTGTCGTCGCCGCGGCTGCGGGAGTGGTGATCTTTGTCCGGCGGTAGCTGGTGGCCCCGCACTGCGCTCACCGCGTGGGGCGTCCTCCTCGTCGGCGCGCTGACCTGGCCGTTTTTGATGTCTTTCGCGTCGCCGTCGGCGGCTTTCGCACTGCGCGACATGATGGTGCTGCCCCACCCGGCGCTCACTCACGCGGCGGTGGGGTTCGGCGATTTAGCGGCGAGGAATGCGCCGCAGGATGGGGTGCTGGCGGCCGTCGGCACGCTTGTTCCTGCGACGTGGTTCGTGGCGGCGCTCATGGTCGCGGGCGCTGGCGCGGCTGCATGGGTCGGCGCGCAGGTGGGGTCCCGGCCGTGGACGCGCGCGGCCGCGATGACGGTGGCGGTGTGGAATCCGTTCGTCGTCGAGCGCCTCCTACAGGGCCAGTGGTCGCTGGCGCTCGCCGCGTGGCTGCTGCCCGCCGTGGCCCTGTGCCGCGGTCCGGGTCAGCTGCTGGCTATCTGCGGCGCGTCGCTCACGCCGACGGGAGGCATATTCGCACTACTCACAAGCTTGACGACGACCCGCCCCACCACCTTCTTCTCCCTTGCGGCCTGCCTGCCGTGGATGGTGCCCGCGCTTCTCGGCGGCGTCGGCGCCGGCGCTGGTTCGGGGACTGCATCCGCCGACTCCGCCGCCGCCTTCGCTCCGCGAGCGGAGACTTTCACCGGCACCCTCGGCGCGCTGCTCGGGCTGGGCGGGATCTGGAATGCCGGCGTCGTTCCACCGTCGCGCTCTGCCGGATTCGCCTTGGCCGGCGTCGTCTTGTTCGCGGTGCTGTGTTTGGCGTGGCGGCATGTGCCCCGGCCTCTTTTAGCCCTCGCCGCCTGCGGTTTCGCTGTTCCGCTCGTCTCGTGGCTGCTGCCCGGCGCGATGGCGTGGTTCGTGTCGACCATCCCCGGCGGGGGTTTGCTGCGCGATGCCCAGAAATTCGTCGCCCTGGCTTTGCCCGCGTTCGTCGTCGCCGCCGCGCGCCTCGACCGCGTGGATCTGCGCTTGCCCGCCGTTGCTCTGCTGCTCGCCGTGGTCCAGGTCCCGGACGCCCCGCGCGCTGTCGCCGCGCTCGCCCCTGTGCACGTCACCGTGCCCGACGTCGACCACCGCGGCCGCGACATCTTCTTCGACGGCCGCCCCCACCTGCTCACCCGCCCGGACGGCATCCCCATCGTCGACCCGGCCACCAAGGCCATGAACGTCGTCGAATCCGGCGAACTCATCGTCGACGGCACCGTCGTCGACCATCCTTCCCCGCGTTGGCGCGCCACGGCCGATATTTTCGGCACAGTGCCGCGGCCTGAGTCGCTTTCGGACTCTGCTTCAGGGGGAGACCCCGCCGTCCAGCGCTACTACTCCGACCCGCAGGTCGCACTCGTCGTCTACCCCGACGGCTCGGTTGAGGATACGGGCTACCCCGCCCGCGCGCTGCCCCGCGCCGGCATCGCGCTGCTGTTGCTGTGGTTCCTGCTGCCGCTACTGGCGGCCGTGCTGTTTTTCGTCCGGTTACGCCGCCCGATTCCACGCGAACGCGCATGAACTGTTCCCCAGGAATTGCTGCTCATCAATCGGGAAAGAGCATTGGCCGGGCCGAGCTTCACTCGGTTCATGCCCGGTAATTCATGCGCAGCAGTTCATGAGCCCCTCCCCCCAACACCATGCGTCGAGCAATCCCCGCGGTGTCACGCGGAGGCGGCGTTACGTGAACGAGCCGACAACCCGGCTGAGCAGCGCGGCGAATTTCCGGCCGGTTTCCTGCCACGAGTACTGGGAGGCGCGGTGACGGGCGGCGGCACCGAGCGCGGTACGGCGGTCGGGGTCGGAGACAAGCTCGCGGACGGCGGCACGGAATTCGGCCTCAGTGTCGACGAGGACGCCGGTCTCGCCGTCGGCAATGGAGTCGCGCAGGCCACCAGCCTCGCGGTAGCCGACGGTGGGAACGCCGTGCTGGCCGGCCTCGATGACCGCGATGCCCCACCCCTCCTTCGCGGACGGCATGAGGTGCAGGTCGGACCGGGCGAGCAGGGCGTGCTTCAAGTCGTCGCCGACGTGGCCGTGGAAAATGACGCGGTCGCCGAGATCGGCGGCGTAGGCGCGCAGCTGGTCCTCCCACCAGCCGGAGCCGACAATGTCGAGAACCACGCCGGGCAGGTCGCGGACAGTGTCGATGGCCTGCTCGATCCGCTTGTGCGGCACCAACCGCGACAGCACCACGAGGTGGGTCTTCCCGTCGGGCTTCAGCGACGGCAAGTCGGCGGGAACGGGGTCGACACCGTTTTCGATGATGGCGATGTCCCCGCGGTTCACGCCGAGTGCGACCAGGTCCGCGCGCGACGCCTCCGACACGGTCACGTACTGCGCGCCCCGGTACACCAGCGGCGCCAGCTCCGACTCCAAGAACCACCCCAACCGCCCGATCACGGGACCGGCGACAGGCCACTGCTCCTGGTGGCAATGGTGCGTCAGCAGCACCACAGGTTTGCGCGTGAACAGCCGCGCGAAGAACGGAATGCCATTTTGCGTATCGACGACCACGTCCGCCCCACTCCCCCACACCGCGAAAGGAGCGCGCAGATAGACGGTGTACTTGCCGCCGTAGCGGCGGAAACGGATGCCGTCGCGGAGCGAGCGATGCGGTGCGTCTGTGTGGCTGGCGCTGCGGTAGATGACCTCGTGTCCTTGGCTGGCCAGGTACGCCCCGACGCGTTCCAGGTAGCGTTCGCTGCCGCCGCCTTGGGGGTGGGTGGTGTCGCGCCAACACAGCAAGAGGATCTTCATCCCGGCTGATCTTACGCGGGTGCGAGATTCGCAGCGTGAGTGATTGCGGGTGTTAGTGTCACTGAAATGGACATTCGCACAGAACGCACGCGCAGCTTTGCGACGTTGAAGCGCTCAGTCAGGCTGCTGCGGGCGTTCCGGCACGAGCAGACCCGGCCGGAGAAGTTCTACGGGGCGTTGGCGCAGGACACGGCGGAGCTGCTCGAGGCGCTCAGCGGGGATGTGCTGGGCCGGGGGCTGGACGGTCAGCGCGTCCTGGACGTCGGCGGGGGTCCGGGGTATTTCTCGGAGGCGTTCGGGGAAAGGGGGGCGTGGTATGTGGGGCTGGAGCCGTCGATAAGCGAAATGTCGGCGGCTGGCTTGAGCGGCTACGGCGCGGTGCGCGGGGATGGCGTAGCGCTGCCGTTCAAGGACGGTTGCTTTGATGTGACGTACTCGTCGAATGTGGTCGAGCACGTCCCGGATCCTGCGGCGATGTGCGCGGAGATGCTGCGCGTGACGCGGCCGGGCGGGCTAGTCGTCGTGAGCTACACGGTGTGGCTGGGGCCGTTCGGCGGGCACGAGACGGGCCTGTGGCCGCATTATGTGGGCGGCGAGTTCGCGCGGCGGCGCTACGAGCGCATCCACGGGCGGCCGCCGAAGAATGTGTGGGGAAAATCGTTGTTCGCCGTCTCCGCGAAATGGGGTCTGGCCTGGGCGGACAGCAGCGGGGCAGAAAAAATCACCGCGTTCCCCCGCTACCACCCGGGGTGCGCCTGGTGGCTCACCTCGGTGCCAGTGGTGCGGGAGTTCGCGGTGTCGAACCTCGTGCTGGCCCTGCGGGCTTAGATCATCGAGCGGGACTTCTCCAGTTCGTCGAAGATCTCCTGCGGGACGCGGTCGCCAAGGGTGCCCAGGTACTCCTTGCCCTCCTCGAAGTCGGCGGCGAATTCCTCCGGGTTGACGGCGAGGGCTTCGCGCACATCCTCGATCGGGGTGTCCAGGCCGGAAAGGTCGAGATCCTCGGCACGGGCGACATTGCCGGCCACGGTCTCGTCAGCCTCGACGCGGCCCTCAATGCGATCGACGATCCACTTCAGCACGCGGGAATTCTCGCCGAAGCCCGGCCACAGGAATCGGCCGTCGTCGCCGCGGCGGAACCAGTTGACCAGGAAGATCGACGGCATGCGGTCGCCGCCCTCTTCGCCGCGGTCGATCCAGTTCTGGATGTAGTCGCCGACGTTGTAGCCGATGAACGGCAGCATCGCCATCGGGTCGTGGCGCAGGGAGCCGACCTTGGCCTCCAGGGAGGCGGCGGTCTGACCGGAGGCGAGCAGGGAACCGATCATGGTGCCGTGGTTCCAGTCGCGGGCCTCGGTGACCAGCGGGATGGTGCTCGGACGGCGGCCGCCGAACAGGATCGCGTCGACCTTCACGCCGCGCCAGTCGTCGAACTCTTCCGCTGCGGACGGGCACTGGGTGATCGGCACGCAGTAGCGGGAGTTCGGGTGGGCGGCCGGGGTGGTGGATTCCGGTGTCCAGTCGTTGCCCTGCCAGTCGATGAGGTGCTCCGGGGTCTCGCCGTCCATGCCCTCCCACCAGACATCGCCGTCGTCGGTGAGTGCGACGTTGGTGAACAGGGTGTTGCCCGGCTCCATGGAACGCATCGCGTTCGGATTGGAGGCGTAGTTGGTGCCCGGGGCGACGCCGAAGAAGCCGTTCTCGGGGTTGACGGCGTACAGACCGTCGTCGCCAAGCTTGAGCCATGCGATGTCATCGCCGACGACCTCAGCCTTCCAGCCCGGGATGGTCGGGGTGATCATCGCCAGGTTGGTCTTGCCGCAGGCGGACGGGAATGCGCCGGTGACGTGGTAGGCCTTGCCCTCCGGGTCGATGAGCTTCAGGATGAGCATGTGCTCGGCCATCCAGCCCTCTTCCCTCGCCATGACGGAAGCAATGCGCAGCGCGTAGCACTTCTTCGCCAGGATGGCGTTGCCGCCGTAGCCGGAGCCGTAGGACCAGATCTCCTTGGTCTCCGGGAACTGGGAGATGTACTTGGTGTCGTTGCACGGCCACGCGACGTCTTCCTGGCCTTCCTCGAGCGGGGCGCCGACGGAGTGGAGGCAGCGCACGAAGTCGCCGTCCTTGCCGATCTTGTCCAGGGCTTCCTGGCCCATGCGCGTCATGATGCGCATGGACATGACCACGTATGCGGAGTCGGTGAGCTGCACGCCCAGCTTGGGATCCGGGTCGGAGATCGGGCCCATGCAAAATGGCACGACGTACATGGTGCGACCCTTCATGGAGCCGCGGAAGTGCTCGGTCATCTCGGCTTTGAGCTCGTCCGGGGCGACCCAGTTATTGGTGGGGCCGGCACCTTCGGGGATCTCGGAGGCGATGAAGGTGCGGGACTCCACACGCGCCACGTCGGACGGGTGGGAACGGGCAAGGAAGCTGTTCGGGCGCTTTTCCTCGTTGAGCTTGGTCAGCGTGCCCTTCTCCACCAGGTCGGCGGCGAGACGGTCCCATTCCTCCTGGGAACCGTCAGCGAAAACCACCTGATCCGGCTGGAACAATTCGACTGCGTCGTTGATCCACTCGATCAACTGCTCGTTCTCGGTGGGCGCCTGGCCCTGAAGCCCCTTCACTGCAGCGGTCATTGCTTCTCCTCTATTTCTTCGGCGGTTCCTTTATTCAGCGTATCGAAGTGCGCGTGTGTCGTGCCCCAACTTGTCAACCGCCCATTTAAGCGCCTTGAAACTACATCGGAGATACCCCCAAAAGAGTGTGGTCACTCCCCCACTATTCGCCGCCATTCCCGCGATTAAGCTGCCCGTACTTGCCGCGGCATGAGCCCGAGCGGGGGTTGTGTGAACATCCCCCCGCAGACGGAGCCAGAAGTCCTTTTGGTTCCCCTATGCGGGGGGCATCGCGCGAAGGAATGTGACCTGTTGGACAATATCATCGTGAACGAAAACGACCGCAGTACCGAAGGCAGAGTGGAAAGGGACGGCCTCGGCGAGCTTCCGTCCGGCCGCCCGCCGCAGACCGAATTCGACACCGGCCTGGATTACCCGCGCTTAGGGTCGGTCACGTTCCGCCGCGGCACGTTGACGGACAACCAGCAGACGCTTTTCGACGAGCACTGGCCCCGCCTCGGCCGCGTCCTTGCCCATTCCGACGAGGAACAGTGGATCGACTACGACGAGTGGTTCGGCCGCGCCGGCCACCCGACGATCGTGGAGATCGGCTCGGGCACGGGCACTTCCACGGCCGCTATGGCGCCGCTGGAGGCGGACACGAATGTGATCGCGGTGGAGCTGTACAAGCCGGGGCTGGCGAAGCTTTTGGGCTCGGTGGTTCGCGGGGGCATCGAGAACGTCCGCATGGTGCGCGGCGACGGCGTTGAGGTTCTGGCACGGATGATCGAGCCGGAATCGCTCGATGCCGTCCGCATCTTCTTCCCCGACCCGTGGCCGAAGGCGCGGCACCACAAACGCCGCATCATCCAGTCGGGCACGCTGAACCTCATCGCGACGCGCCTGAAGAAAGGCGGAGTGCTGCACGTGGCCACCGACCACGCCGGCTACGCCGAGTGGATCGACGAGCTCGTCGAGGTCGAGCCAGCCCTGGAGTACAAGGGCTGGCCGTGGGACGAGGCGCCGATTTTGACCGACCGACAAGTGATCACGAAATTCGAGGGCAAAGGACTCGACAAAGAGCACGTGATTCGCGAGTACCTGTGGGTGAAAAAATGACAGATCTGCACACGTCCACGCACCCCTACACCGCCGGGGCGCAGGCCGGACCGGACAATCTCCTGCTCGTGTGGGACGCGCCGAACCTGGACATGGGCCTCGGCGCGATTCTCGGCGGGCGCCCGACGGCGGCGTACCGCCCGCGCTTCGACGCGATCGGACGCTGGCTGGCCATGCGCGCCGTCGAGCTCGGCTCCGACACGGGCACGACGGTCGAGCCGGAGGCGACGGTGTTCACCAATGTCGCTCCCGGAGGCGCGGATGTCGTTAGGCCGTGGGTGGAAGCGCTGCGGAATGTGGGTTTCGCGGTCTTCGCCAAGCCGAAGGCGGACGAGGATTCGGACGTGGACGAGGACATGGTGGAGCACATTCGCCGTCGTCAAGCGGAAGGCGTGCTGCGCGGCGTCGTCGTCGCGTCCGCGGACGGGCAGAATTTCCAGGAGCTTCTCGACGAGCTCGCTGACGACGGCCTGCCCGTCACCGTTCTCGGATTCCACGAACACGCCAGCTGGGCAGTGACCTCGCAAACCATTTCATTCGTAGACTTGGAGGACATTCCCGGGGTGTTCCGCGAGCCGCTGCCGCGCGTCAACCTGGACCAGCTGCCGGAGGAGGGCGCATGGCTGCAGCCCTTCCGCCCGCTGTCTGTGCTGCTGAATAAGGGCTAGCAGAACAGCCGAGAAGACAAGGAGGGCCCGTGTTCTATAAGTGGGGCCAGTTTGCTTACCGCCACCGCCGGATCATCCCGGTGGTGGTCATCGCCGTCATTTTGCTGATGCAGGTGCTGTGGGGCTCCAAACTGGGCGACCGGCTCTCCCAGGAGGGCTGGGAGGACCCGGGCGCGGACTCCACCACGGCCGCCGCGATCGAGGAGGAGGTCTTTGGCCGCGACAATAACGGCGACGTGATCGTGCTGGTCAGCGGCAATATCAACGACGAGACAGTCATGGCGGAGGCGAACCGCCAGATCAGCGCGCTCGGGGAGCAGTTCCCGGAGCAGATCGACCACATCAACAGCTACTTCGCCACCCCGAACGCCCAGCTGATGTCCCAGGACGGGACGAAGGCGTTCGCGGCGATCGGGCTCGCCGGCGACGGCGAGCAGACGCTGAAGGACTACCGCGCCATCGAGGACGCGCTGAACGACATCACATTGCCGGAGGGCGCGGACGTGCAGATCGCCGGCGCCACCGCCATTGCGGACGCGCTGGACCAGGGCATGGCCGACGACATCGCCCGGGCGGAGAAAATCGGCCTGATCTTCGTGGCCGTCATCCTGCTCTTTGTCTTCGGCGGCGTGGTCGCCGCGGCGATGCCGCTGGTGGTGGGCATCCTGTCCATCCTCGGCTCCCTGTCCGCGCTGTCGCTGCTGGCGCAGGTGCAGCAGGTCAACGTGTTCTCCCAGTCGGTGATCACGCTGCTGGGCCTGGGACTGGCCATCGACTACGGCTTGTTCATGGTCTCGCGCTTCCGCGAGGAGCTAGACCAGCGCGGGGATTCGCCGGAGGAGATCCGGGACGCGGTAGCGGAGACCACCACGACAGCCGGCAAGACGGTCTTCTTCTCCGCGCTCATGATCGGCGTGGCCCTGTCCGGCCTGCTGATGTTCCCGCAGGCCTTCCTCAAATCCGTCGCCTACGGCGCGATCACCGCGGTCGTGCTCGCCGCGATCATCTCGGTGGCGGTGCTGCCGGCGCTATTCAGCATGCTGGGGCGCAACATCGACAAATTCTCGGTGCGCCGCACCAGCCGCAGGGCCCGCCGGATCGAGGACACCGTCTGGTACAAGATCCCGTCCTGGGCGATGCGCCACTCGAAGCCGGTCATCGTCGGTGTCGCCGGTGCGCTAATGCTGCTCACCCTGCCCATCGTGGGCATCACCTTCGGCGGCATCAACGAGTCCTACCTCCCGCCGTCCAACCAGGTCCGCCAGGCGCAGGACGAGTTCAACGAGACCTTCCCCGCCTACCGCACCGACCCAGTCAAGCTCGTGGTGGAGGGCGCCGATAACGACCAGTTCGTCGACATCGTCTGGCAGACCCGCGGCATCACCGGCCTGGCCTCCCCGATGGAGAAGACCAAGTCCACGCCGGACGGAACATTCGTCCTGGCGGGAACGCTGGCGGATAGGAACGGCGGGGAGGACGTCGTCAAGCAATTGCGCGCGATTGAGGCGCCGGACGGTGTGGAACTGCATGTCGGCGGCACCCCGGCAATGGAGGTCGAATCCATTGAAGCTCTGCTGGAGCGCCTGCCGTGGATGGCTGTGTACATGGTGCTGGCCACATTCTTGCTGATGGCGGTGCTGTTCGGCTCGATGATTCTGCCGGTGAAGGCCGTGATCATGAATATTCTCGGCATCGGCGCGACGCTCGGCTTCCTCACCCTCGTCTTCGTCGACGGGCTGGGCGCGGACGTGCTCGGTTTCACCCCGGGCCCGCTCATGAGCCCCGTACTCGTGCTGATCATCGCGATTCTGTACGGCCTGTCCACGGACTACGAGGTCTTCCTCGTCTCCCGCATGGTGGAAGCGCGCAACAAGGGCGCGACGACGGACCAAGCGATCAAGTACGGCACGGCGCACACCGGCTCGATCATCACGGCCGCGGCTCTCATCATGATCGTCGTCGCCGCCGCCTTCGCACTGAGCGAGATCGTGATGATGAAGTACATCTCCTACGGCCTCATCATTTCGCTCGCGCTCGACGCGACGCTGATCCGCCTGCTGCTTGTCCCCGCCGTCATGCACGAGCTGCGCGAGGACAACTGGTGGGCGCCGCGCTGGCTCAAGCGCACCGCGGAATCGTTCGGCGAGGGCGGCGACAAGAAGAAGCAGGAGCTTATCAACGACGCCCCTCCCCACCCCCGCACCGGCGAGATCCCCGTCTCGGGAACCGTTCCGTCGAACCAGCACGCCCGCTCGGGTGTGAGCGTGGACCAGGACACGCAGCTCATCCCGTTCGACGAGCTGATGCGCCGGCTGAACAGTTAGGCACCCCAGACATGACCAACGCCCGCGCGTGGATCCGTTGGCTGGCACCCGTGGTGGTGCTGGCCATTATCGGCGTGGTCTTCCGCGACCAGCTGCCGTTTTTGGGTGAGGCGTTCACCGCGCTGCGCCACTCCTCACCTGCCCCCGTCGCTGCGGCGGTGGTCTGCGCCGTGCTGGCGATCCTGGCGATGGCCGCCGTCATGCGCATCGTGCTGACCAAGGACGGCGTGCGCGTGAACATGGCCAACACCACCGCCATCACCCTGGCGAGCAACGCCTGGTCCACCACCATTCCGGGCGGGCCGGCGATCTCCGCGTGGCTGACCTTCAAAGTGCACCGCTCGTGGGGCGCGTCGGTCGGGCTGTGCGGCTGGTTCTTCGTCATTTCCAGCGCGCTGTCGACGGTGTGGATGGTGGTCATCGGCATCGCCGCGGTGATCTTTTTCGGCGCGCGCCTGTCCGTGTGGGCGCTCGCCGGTTCCCTCGCCGTTGCCATCGCCGCGATTGCGGGTGTGTTCTGGGCGATCCACAACCCGGATGTGCTTCGTCGTTGGGTCCGCTTCCTACCCGAAAAAGTCCGCGGCAAGGTCGAAGAGGTCATCGACCAGCTCAGCTCGATCCGCATGACGCCGGGCGCGTTCCTCGCGGCGGCTGTGTTCTCGTTGCTCAACCAGCTGATCGATGTGGCCACCCTCTACTTCTCCGTCACCGCCGTCACCGGCGCCCTGCCCGGACTATCGGCCGGCCTGAACGAGACGACCATCCAGGGTGTCGCCCTCGCCTTCATCATGACCAAGCTCGCCGGCGCCGCCCAAGTCACTCCCGGCGGCATCGGCACCGTTGAACCAGTAGCCACCGCTTCCCTGGTCGCTTCCGGGCTCACGCTTGTCGACGCCACCGCCGCCACCCTCATCTACCGCATCATTTCCTTCGCCCTCATCACCGCTATCGGCTGGGTCATCTACCTCGTGGCCTACGCCGGAAAAGGGTTCATGCTCGGGCATCCTGGGGATGGACACCTGCAAAACTGATTGAACAGGTCTATAGTGGCCTTATATGAACGCTTGGGGTCGCAGTGTTGACTGGCAACGGGTCACTCCGGTGGCATGGCATGGGCATGAGCGGGGTGTCGACACGCTTGTACGCTCCTTCGACGCTGTTCCGGACGGGCAGCGCGTGAGGTTGGCGAAAAAGACGTCGAATTTGTTCCGCTCCCGCGAAGCCGCCGGTGTCGGACTCGATGTGAGTGGCCTTACCGGCATCATCGAGGTGGACCCGGTGGCAAAGACTGCGGATGTGCAGGGCATGTGCACCTACGAGGACCTCGTCGACGCGACCCTGCCCTATGGCCTGGCGCCACTGGTGGTGCCACAGCTGAAAACGATCACGCTCGGCGGCGCAGTGTCCGGCATGGGCGTGGAGTCCACGAGTTTCCGCAACGGCTTGCCCCACGAATCCGTTGTGGAGATGGATGTGCTGGTGGGCACCGGCGAGATCATCACCTGCTCCCGCGAGGACAATGTGGAACTTTTCCGTGCGTTCCCGAATTCCTACGGCTCCCTCGGTTACGTTGTCCGGCTGAAGATCGAGCTGGAAGATGTCGCTCCGTTCGTGGAGCTCGCGCACGTGCGCTACAGCGACCTGGCGCAATTCCAGGACGCATTGGCTTCCGCGGCCGCGAGCGGCACGTGGGAAGGCCGGGAGATTCACGGCCTTGACGCCGTCGCGTTCTCCCCGGACGAACAGTACCTCGTGCTCGCCTTCCAGACGGACAATGCGCCAGGAACCTCCGACTACACGCACGACGCGATCTTCTACCGCTCCATCCAGCACCCGGCAGGCACAAAGCACGACTATCTGACTATCCGCGACTACATCTGGCGCTGGGACACCGATTGGTTTTGGTGCTCCCGCGCATTCGGCGCGCAGAACCCCCAGGTGCGCAAGATATGGCCGCGGCAGCTGCGCCGCAGTTCCTTCTATTGGAAGCTCGTGGGCTTGGACAAGAAATACGACCTCGAATACCGCTTCCTGAAAAAGCCGAAGAACCTGCCGCGCACCGAGCGTGTCGTGCAGGACATCGAGGTAACCGATACGCACCTTGCGGCATTCCTGGAGTGGTTCTTTGCCGCCAGCGATATCGAACCCGTGTGGCTCTGCCCAATCCGCCTGCGCCCCGGTGTGGAAGAGCTCTCGGGCGTGGGGCTGCCCGAATCCGCGCCGTGGCCGCTCTACCCGCTGGATCCGGGCACTACCTGGATCAACGTCGGCTTCTGGTCTGGTGTGCCAGCCGACCATGTCTCTGCGGCGCAGGAGCCGGGGGCCTTCAACAGACTCATCGAGCAGAAAGTCTCGGAGCTCGGCGGGCATAAGTCGCTGTACTCCGAGGCGTTCTACAGCCGCGAACAATTCGGGCAGCTATACGGCGGGGAACTGCCGGAGCAGATGAAGCAGAAATACGACCCGGACAGAAGATTCCCGGGCCTATACGACAAAACAGTGAATAACGCGTAGGAGATAAAACATGATCATCGGTGGCCGCAGCACACACTTCACCCCCATGACCGTCGCAGAGATTGTGGACACGCTCTTTCCCGCCGGCAACCCGTTCCGTTGGGAAGCGTTCGACGGGTCCACCACCGGCCCCAAGGATGCCGAGCACACCGTGCGTGTGACCAGCCCTGAAGGCTTGTCCTACATCGCTACCGCCCCGGGCGATTTGGGTCTCGCCCGCGCGTGGGTCACCGACGGGCTCGTCGTGGAGGGCGAGCATCTGGCCCACCCGTACGGCATTTTCGACCACCTGCGGACGCTGTACGAGAAATTCTCCCGCCCGGACGCGGTCACCGGTTTAAGGATCGCCCGCTCCCTGCGCTCCATGGGCGCCATTCAAATCCAGCCGATCCCAGAGGCGGAGCAGGCGTCATGGCTGGAGCGCCGCGTACGTCAGGGCTTGTCCCGCCACTCTAAGCAGCGCGACGCGGACGTCATTTCCTCCCACTACGACGTGGGCAACGAGTTCTACGAGCTCTTCCTCGGCGAATCCATGGCCTACACCTGCGCCTACTACCCCACCCCGGACGCGACCCTCGACGAGGCGCAGGAGAATAAATTCCGACTCGTCTTCGAGAAGCTGAATCTGAAACCCGGCGACCGCCACTTGGACATCGGCTGCGGCTGGGGCTCCATGGTCCGTTACGCAGCGCGGCGCGGTGTGAAGTCTCTCGGTGTCACCCTGTCTAAGGAGCAGGCCGAATGGGCGCAGGCCAAGATCGAGGAGGAGGGCCTCGCTGATCTCGCCGAAGTGCGCTTCCTCGACTACCGCGATGTCGAAGAGGGCGATTTCGACGCCATCTCCTCCATCGGCCTGCTCGAGCACATCGGTGTCAGCAACTACCCGGCCTACTTCGAGTTCCTCTCCGAGAAGCTTCGCGACGGCGGCGTGATGGTCAACCACTGCATCACCTACCCCGACAACCACAAGACCCGCAGAGGTGGATTCATGGACCGGTACATCTTTCCCGACGGGGAGCTCACCGGGTCAGGCACCATCATCAAGAATATGCAGAACCACGGTTTCGAGGTCTTCCACGAGGAAAATATCCGCTTCGACTACATGCGCACTCTCCACGACTGGTGCGAGAACCTCAAGGCCAACTGGGACAAGGCTGTCGAGCTGGTCGGCCAGAACACCGCCAAACTCTGGGGCATGTACATGGCCGGTTCCGAGTGGGGTTTCGAGCACGACGTGGTGGAGCTGCACCAGGTCGTAGGCATCAAGCTTGACGAGAACGGTTCTCGCGCCGGTACCCCCGAGCGGCGCTGGTGGAACGACTCGGTGTTCTAAACCGCCGGTTCACTAGAATTCACTCTATGAAGATTTCCTCGCCAGTCGCTATCGCACTCGATACCCTCGCCATCGCCGTCTTCGCACTGCTGGCACGCATCGCGCACCAGACCGACGAGATGCCGCTGAATTTCACCGGCTGGCTGTCCACCCTGTGGCCATTCCTGGTCGGCGTGGCGCTCGCATGGGTCATCGTCACTCTCGCACGCAAAGGTGAGGGCAAGGGCAACGGAGTCTCCATCTGGCTGATCACCGTTGCCACCGGCCTGATCATTTGGGGTATAAGAAATCAGCAGCTGCCGCACTGGTCCTTCATTGTCGTGGCCAGCGTGATGTCGGCGCTGCTGATGTTGGGGTGGCGCGGGATCGCGCGCCTGATCAAGCGTTAGCTCTTAGAACGGCAGCTGGCCGCTGGAGATGGAGCGGGCAATCCACACAATGTAGTTGATGAGCTCGGTACCGAGGTCGAGTACGCTGCTGAGCATGTTTCCTCCTGCAATAAGGTATCGGGAATTTCAGAACTGTCTGTTTCACGTATCGTGACTGGCCCCCGGTACGTTACACAACCGTTACAAACGGGATTACAGCGGGTGAATATTGTGCTTCTTCGGCAGGTCAGCCTCGTATTTGGTGGACAGCTGCCGTAGCGCTCGGCGCAAGGTGAGGCGGGTTTCCGAGGGCTGGATCATGCCGTCCAGGTAGCCGCGCTCGGTGGCCACGTACGGGGAGGTCATATTCTCCTCGTAGAAGTCCATGAACATCTTCTTCATGGCGTTGCGCTGAGCCTCGTCCTCGATGGCGGCGAGCTGCTTGCCCTGGATCATCACTGCGGCGGCAGCGGAGCCCATCACGGCGATCTGCGCGGTGGGCCACGCGAAGTTCAGGTCGCCGGAGAGGTTCTTCGAACCCATCACGGCGTACGCGCCACCGTAAGCTTTGCGGACGATCAGGGAGATCTTCGGCACTGTGGACTGCACCACGGAGAACGCCAGCTTGGCGCCGCGGTGGATCAGACCGACCTTCTCTTGGTCCACGCCGGGCAGGTAGCCCGGGGTGTCCACGACGAAGATGAGCGGCAGGTTGTAGGCATCGCAGATCTGGATGAAGCGGGCACCCTTGTCAGCGGCGTCGGCGTCGATGCAGCCGGCGAAGTGCATAGGGTTGTTCGCCACGAAGCCGACGGGACGGCCGTCGATACGCCCAATGGCGCAAATGAGATTCGGCGCGTAATTCTCCTGGATCTCGAGGATCTCCTCGTCGTCGCCGAGCTGGACCAGCAAATCCATCATGTCGTAGCCGGCATTGGTGTCGTCCGGCATGAACTCGTCGAGCGCGGAGTCGTCGAGCTCCTCGTCGGCGGGCGCCCACGCCACCGGCGCCTCGTCGAACGAGCTGGTGGGCAGGTGGCCGAGCAGGTCGCGTACGAAGTCGAAGGCCTCTTCCTCGCTCGGCACGGTGACCGAGACGTTGCCGTTCTGCTCTTGCTGCATCGCGCCGCCGAGCTCAGCCGACGAGACGTCCTCGCCGGTGACCTCGCGGATGACGGCCGGGCCGGTGACGTACATTTCGGCCTGGCCTTCCACCGCGACGATGAAATCTGTGGTCACCGGGGCGTAAACGGCTCCGCCGGCGGACTTGCCCAGCATGATCGAAATCTGCGGGGAGCGGCCCGACAGGGGCAGCTGGCGGCGGGCGATCTCCGAGTACATCGCCAGCGAGGTGACCGCGTCCTGGATGCGGGCGCCGCCGGAGTCCTGGATGCCGATGACGGGGCAGCCGACCTTGATGGCCAGCTCCATCACGTCGACGACCTTGCGGCCGAAGGTCACACCAACGGAACCGCCGTACACGGTCTTGTCGTGGGCGTAGATGGCCACCGGCCGGCCGTCGATACGCCCGTAGCCCGTCACCACACCGTCGGAGTAGACCGCGTCATCGTCGCCGGGGGTGCGGGCGAGCGCCCCGGTCTCGACGAACGACCCTTCGTCGAGAAGCGCATTGATGCGCTGACGCGGCGTGGTCTGCCCGGCGTCGTCGCGGCGCTTGCGTGCGCGCTCGGAGCCCGGATCCTGCGCCCGCTCCACGCGGTCGCGCAGGTCGGCGAGTTTCTCTGCGGTCGTCATGGTCATTGTTCTAGTTCACCTCGGCGATCCATTCGGCGATGTGCTTACCCACGATCCCCACCGCGGGTTCATCCACAACCGCCAGGTGATCGCCTGGCAGCTGCACGATAGTCAGGTCCTCCACGATAGCGCCCCAGCCTCCGTCCGGGTCGATCTCCGCGTAGGCGGGCTCGAGCATGATCGCGCCGTCGTGCATGCGCTCCGCGCGGAACAGCAGGACCGGCACGTTCACCTCAGCCCAGCGCTGCATGTCCACATTGGCCAGGATCTGGTTGTCCACGAACGAGGCGCGCTGGTGCTCCAGCACGCCCGCGGCGAGGCCGTGCTCGGCGGCGTCAGTGGTGGCGAGGAAATCGGCGAGCATCTGCAGCATCGCGTCCTCGCCCGCGGTTTCGAGCAGCTCGTACGGCACCTCGAAGTCGAGGCCGTAGGTCTTTTTCGCGAATGCGGCGTAGCGCTCCCAACGCTTCTTCGTTTCCTCCGGGGTATCCGGAGTCGGGTTCGACGGCTGGGTGGTGTCCAGCAAAGCGATGAACTTCACTGGGATCTGAATGTCCGAGCGATTCTCCAGCTGGTGCGCGACCTCGTAGGCCAGCGCACCGCCGAAGGACCAGCCGGCGAGCACGATCGGCTGACCGGCGGAAAGGCGCTCGATATCCGCGATGTAGGCAGCGGCGCGCTCTTCGAGGCTGCCCTCGAGGCGCTCAATGCCGTAGACCGGCACATTGGCCGGCAGGCGACGGGTCAGCGGCTGGTACACAGAGCTCGACCCACCAGCCGGGTGGAAGAGGAATACCGACGGCGTGGTCTCGTCGGTGCGCTCGCGCAGGACGCGGACATTGCCGTCCACCGGGGTCTCCAGTCCTTCGCGCACGGTGTTGGCCAGCGGCTCGAGCGTCTCGGCTGCGAGCACGTCGTCGGCGCTGACCTCGATGCCGGAGCGCTCAGAGAGATGCGCGGCGATCTTGTCGGCCTGCTCGCGGGTGATGTCCGGCAGCGGGGACGTCACGCCAGCCGCGGCAGCACCGGCGTGCTTCGCCCAGGCGCCGAAGACCATGCGCTCGGACGCGTCGCGTGGCGCAACGCCCACACCCGCTGCCGGAGTACCCGCTCCCTTCGCTTGCTCGACCGCCTGCGCAGGATCGCGGTTCGGGTCGTTCTCCGCCATCGGCTGCGGCGCGTCGGACTGGCCGGCGACGGCCTCTTCGACCATCGTGATCACGTCGGCGACAGAAGCGTCGCGCAGCGCCTGGACCTGCAGCGGCGGGATCTGGAAGTCGTTCTCCACGCGGTTCTTGATGCGCATGCCCATCAAGGAATCCAAGCCCAGATCGATCAGTGGCAGCTCATCGGGCAGGTCGTCGACGTCGTAGCCCATCGACTCGGAGACAATGGAGCGCAGGCGTTCCTCGACGGTCTCCTTCTCCGGGTCCCAGCGGACCACGTCGACATCGTCGGTCGCACCGCGGATCATCTGCTCGCGGGCGGCCTTCACCTCCGGCGCCGGCTGCGGGGCATCGGTCACGCCCGGAAGCGACACCTGGCCCAGATCCAGCGTGGACGCGAAACCCTCGGCGACGAGGACCGCGCCGTTGTACACACTGATGGTGAGTCCGCCCAGCCCGCGTCGGATCATGGTGGTCAGCTCGCCCGCGGCCGGCAGCGGCGCGCGTTCCTCGGCCGCCACGACGGTGGCATTCGCGTCGACTTCAGCGGCGGCAAGTTCCACGACCTGCATCGCGGAGAAGATTTGGTCGGCCGGTGCCGCGTAGACGACCGTGCCGTCTGGCAACGTCACCTTCGGGCCCAGCGGGCCGGCGCCAGACGAACTCGGGCGCGCCGAGGTCCACAGTTCGTTGCGGTGCAGCGGGGTGTGCGGCACGTCGGCGCGCACACCGTCGCCAGCCAGCGCGGCGAAGTCGACGGGCATGCCGGAAACGTACAGCTTGGAGGCGAGATCCAGCAGGGTGGCCACCTCGTTCTCCTTGCGCTTCAGGGAGAACAGCAGCTGCGCGTCGGGCTTGCCCACGGTGAACGCGGTGTTCATCATGCCCATGGTCGCGACCGGGTTCGGGGAGATCTCCACCAGCGTCGTGTGGCCGGCGGCGAGCGCGGCCTCCGTCGCGTCTTGGAAGAGCACCGGCTGGCGCGTCATGCGGATCCAGTAATCCACATCGTGGATCGTCTCGCCCGCCTGGCGTGTGCCGTCGACGGAACCGAAGTGCGGAATGCGCAGCGGTTTCGCCTCAATTCCGGCAATGTCGCCGGCGAGCTCGCCGAGAATCGGGTCGAGCATGCTCGTGTGCCCCGCGCCGCGCACATTCAGCTTGCGCGCGAATTTGCTCTCTTCCTCGAGCGCCGCGACGAGGTAGTCCACGGCCTTTCCGGGGCCGCCCACCGTGGTCATGCCGGGGCCCGCGTACACAGCAGGTTCGACACCGGCGGCCTCAGGATGCTTATCGACGAAGCCTTCCAGCTCCTCCCTCGACAGCTCCACCACGGCCATCGCGCCTTCTTGGTCGGTGCCTTCGACGGTCTTCTCGCCCTCGCCCATCAGGCGTGCGCGGGTGCAGGCGATGAGCATCGCGTCCTCGGCGCTGATGCCGCCGGCCGCGTAGGCCGCGGCGATCTCGCCCATGGACATGCCCATCGTGGCGGCCGGTGTGATTCCGTAGCTGGCCAGCAGGTCGGTCAGCGCGATCTGGATCGCGGTGACGGTGACCTGGCCGGTCTCGGTGTCGTAAGTCTGCTCATCGTCGAGAATGATGTCCAGCATGGACCAGCCGGACTCGAAGTCGACGACTTGGTCCAGCTCCTGCATCCTCGTGCGGAATGCCGGGGACAGCTCCACCAGGGGTTTGACCATCTTGCGGTGCTGCGAACCGAAGCCGGAGTACACGAACACGGGGCCGGCCGACGACGGCGAATCCGCCGACGCCACTCCCTGCGTCACCTTTCCTTCCGCGACGTAATTCAAGCGCTTGCGCGCCTCGTCGACGGTGGAGGCCGCGACGACGGCGCGCGAACGGCCGTGGTTGCGCCCAGCCAGAGTGCGGGCGACTGCGCGCAGGTCCGATTTGTCGTTGAGCGACTCCGCGACAGCGCTAGCGAGCTCGCGGCGGCGCGACGGCAGCAGGCCGGAGACCGGCAGCAGGACCAGGTCCGGGTTGGATGGGTCGATGAGGCCAGCATTCGGTTCACGCTCCGGCACCTCGTAGTCGGAGGCGTTGAAATCGCTGACGACGATGTGCGCGTTCGTGCCGCCGAAGCCGAAGCCGGACACACCCGCGATACGGCGCCCGGAGTATTCGGGCCACTCGCGAGGATCCTCGACGACCTCGATCTTGGTGGCGTCGAAGTCGATGAACTTGTTGCCCTCGGTGAAGTTGGCCGTCGGCGGGAGGGTGCCGCGGGTGAATGCTTCGAGCACCTTGATCATGGCCACCACACCTGCGGCGGACTCGGAGTGGCCGATATTGGACTTGGCCGAACCGAGCAGCAGCGGGTTCGCGTCGGCGCGGTCCACGCCGAGGACCTGGCCGAGGGCGGTGGCCTCGATCGGGTCGCCGAGAGCGGTGCCCGTGCCGTGGGCCTCCACGAGGTCCACATCCGCCGGGTCGATGCCCGCGTCGGCGTACGCACGGCGCAGCACGTCCACCTGCGCTTCCGGGTTCGGGGCGGTCAGGCCATTGGAGTGGCCGTCGGAATTCGTGGCAGTGCCCTTGATCACCGCGAGCACTTCGTCACCGTCGGCGATGGCGTCCTCGACGCGCTTGAGCACGATGAAGCCGGCTGCCTCCGCGCGGACGAAGCCGTCGGCGTCATCGGAAAACGCGCTGATCTTGCCCGTGGGGCTAATCACGCCGAGCTCAGCGAATGCCGTGGAGATGAACGGGGAGGCGAAGATATTCACGCCGCCCGCCAACGCCACATCGGCTTCGCCGCCGCGCAGGGCACGCACCGCTTGGTGCACAGACACCAGCGAGGACGAGCATGCCGTATCCACATTCATCGACGGGCCGCGGAAATCGAAGGCGTACGAAATGCGGTTCGGAATCACTGCGCTGGAGGTGCCCGTCAACGCGTACGGGTGCGCCGACGCCGGGTCGGAGGTGATGAGCATGCCGTAATCGTTCGACGACGAGCCGACGAAGACGCCGACGGATTCGCCGCGCAGCCCGCTTGCGGGAATGTGCGCGTCCTCGAGCGCCTCCCACGCCAGCTCCAGCATGATGCGCTGCTGTGGGTCCATATTCTCCGCCTCGAGCGGAGACAGGCCGAAGAATTCATTGTCGAAGCTGCGGATATCGTCCAGGTAACCGCCCTGGACATTCTGCTCGCGCATCTTCGCGGACATCACCGGATCCTGCGAGTACTCGCTCCAGCGGCCTTCCGGCAGCGGGCCGGTGACGGACTGGCCGGACACCAGCAGGTCCCAAAACTCGTCCACATTGCCTGCACCGGGGAAGCGTCCGGCGCGGCCGACGATGGCGATATCGCCGGATCCGATGGCGCTGCCGCGGTTGGCAGGGACGGCAGCCGTCGATAAGCGTGCGCCTGTGGGCGCGAGGAGACCGTGCGCGAGCGCTTCGACCGTCGGGTACTGGTACGCGACCGTCGGGTCGAGCTTGATGTTCAGCAGGCGCTCGAGCTCGCCGGAGAGAACGACGACATCGCGCGAGGAAAGGCCGAGGTTGTCGAGCGGGACGGACGGATCGACCGTGTCAGCCCCCGTGGCATCCGCGATCCACGACTGCAACCAGGTGGTGAGCTCGCTTTCGGTCATGCTTTAGCCCTACGTCCTTTTCTCGATTGATTGATTCTTACGGCCTATCTATCGGGCTCGGCGCCCGGCGCGTTAACGTCCTAGTTTTCTTGCAGGAACTTTGCGCGGTTGACTACGCGCGCGATCTTGCCAGAGCTGGAGCGCGCGATCTCATTCGGCGCGTAGAAGCGGACGACTTCCGGGCTGATGCCGTGCTTGTTGGACACCGCGCCGCGGATCGCGTCCTCGGCGAGCGCATCGGAGGCCTCGTCCGCGCCCTCGACGCGCTCGACGAGCAGCACGAGCTTTTCGACGTCCTCTCCCGGCACCGCGAACGCCGCCACCGAATCGGGGCGCACGTGGTCGGATGCCTCCATGACCGTCGCCTCGATATCCTGCGGGTAGTGGTTGCGGCCCGCGATGACCACCAGATCCTTCAAGCGGCCAGTGATGTAGAGGTGGCCCTGGTAGAAGGCGACGAGGTCGCCCGTAGCCAGCCAGCCGTCCTGGCCGCGCAGTGTGTTGCCGAAGGTCTGCTTGGTGTCGTCTTCACGCCCCTCGTAGCCTGCCGCTACGTTATCGCCGTGCAGCCAGAGCTCGCCGATCGCTCCCTCCTCGACCTCGTCGTGGGTCTCCGGGTCGACGATGGCGTAGCGCATGTCCGGCACGGGCTGACCGTTGGACGCGAACGGGATGCCGTCTTCCGCCTCGACGATGCGGCCGCGGCCGACCTCTTCGCGGTCGAAGTTCTTGAACAGCGGGCGCTCGTCCGTCTGCGGGGTCGACACAATGAGCGTCGCCTCCGCCAGGCCGTACGACGGGCGGATGACCTGCGGGTCCAGCTTGGAGGGGCCGAAAGCGTCCACGAAGGTCTCCACCGCTGCCTTAGTCACCGGCTCGGAGCCGACGATGATGCCGTCGAGCGCGGAGAAGTCGTAGTCTTCGGGGTTCTCCGGCGCGGCGTATCGGGCGGCGAGGTCGAGCGCGAAATTCGGCACGACGGTGTAGACGAAGGTCTCGTCCTTTTCGTCTTGCTCGCGTTTGGTGATCTGGTCGACCCAGCGCTTCGGCTGCTGGATGAAATCGCGCGGGCCCATCAGTTCGAATTCAATGCCCATGATGGTGACGAACACGGTGAGAATGATGCCCATGTCGTGGTGCAGCGGCAGCCACGTGGACAGGCGCAGCGGCATCTTCAGCTCGACTGCGTCGTAGATCTGCAGCACGTTCGTCAAAATCGCGCGGTGGGTCAGCACCACGCCCGCCGGGAGACGGGTGGAGCCGGAGGTGTACTGCAGGAACGCGACCTCGTCGACGGCATCGCCGTCAGCCGGCTCATCCGGCGCGGTCCAGGACTCGGCCAACGAATCCGGCAGCGCGTCGACGACGAGGATGCGGGGGCGCTCCGCGCGCGGGACCTCCGCGAAGAAGGCGCGCACGGCCTTCGCGCCGGCGTTGTTGGTCAGCACCGCCGCGGCCTTGGAATCCTCGAGCACGGCGGTGAGCTGCTCGCCGTGGCCCGGCTCATTCGGGTCATAGAGCGGCACCGGCACCTGGCCGGCGTAGATCGCGCCCATGAAGGAGAAGATGTATTCCGGCGAATTCGCCGCCATGATGGCCACGCGGTCGCCTGGGGTGCCGGTCTGCTGCAGGCGCGCCGCGACAGCCTTGATGCGGGTGATCACCTCGTCGCGCGTGAAATCCACGGCGACACCATCGCGGTCGTCAGAGAAATCCCAGTAGCGCATCTGGTGCACCTCGCCGGTGCCCATCTCGGCGCTGCCCTTATAGAGCATCTCGCACAGCTGGAACAGGGACAGTTCCGGCGGCAGATCGATCTTGTCGTCGTCGTAGAACTGGTAGAGCAACTGCTCGAGGTCCATGGTGTGCGCTCCTTGGCAACTAGTTAGTTTTTGCTGTCGATACTTTCGCGAATCCACTCTACGGACCATTGGCTTGCTGTGGAGCCAGGAATCACGTTGGGGTTCGATGCGTACATCGCGTGCACACCGTTGGCCGCTACGAGTTCCCGCGCACGGCCGAGAGCGTTGCCCACGTCCTGCGGGGCGTCGCACACAGTGTCCGCGGGCGAGCAGATCTCGATCGCCCGGTCGTTGAGTGCCCCGAAACCGCCGTCGCGCGGGCCGCGCATCGTCGCGCCCGGCACGACTGCCTGCACCACGCGGTTGAGCGGCTCCAGCGCGATCTCCGCGCCGATGCCCCCCAGCGGGTTGCCGGGGTTGATGCCCACGCCGTTCTCGCGGCGCCCGTCGGCGATCATGATCGCTCCGCGGATCTTCTCCGGGGCGACCACGCCGCGGTGATTGCCGATGTCGCTGGCGATATCACCCACGATCACTGCGCCCTGGGAGAACCCCGCGAGAATGAATTCCGTCGACGGGCACGTCTCGTCGATGAAGCGCAGCTCCGCGTTCATCCGGTCCGTGCCCTCGTTGCGCGAATCGTCGTAGCTCATCTCTTTGCGGCCGTGCGAGGTCTGGATGTTCTTGAACTGCGCGGTGTACGGCAGCGTCCACACCCGGACGTGGTTGATGTCGTACTGCTCCTGCAACGGCTGCGTGATGGAGAGCATGAAGCTCTTCGGGTTCGCCTGCGGCACAAACGGGTCGTCGTTCTTCGACGACTCCCACGTGCCCGGCGCGGAGATGACTTCCACGGCCGGGCACCAGTCCGGTTCCTGTGCCTTGGTCTCCCGCGGTCCGGGGGACAGCGGCGGTTCCGGGCTCTCACCCGGGCCGAGCCACTGAGCCGCGCCGAATGCGATGACGCCGAGGACGGCGAGCGCGGCAATAATGGTGAGAATTCTGCGGGTGCGCACGAGCGTGCGGCCCTCCTTCTAGCTGCTTAGCAGAGGTTATCGCGTGCCGCGGACTCGATGAGCTGGGACAGCTCCTCGACATCCATGTCCGTGGCCTGCTGCTCGACGAGCTGTCCGGCGACGGCGTCACGCGTGACGGTACTTCCGTCGCAGATGGTACGGGCGGTACCTACCAGTTGCTCCTCATTTCCCTCGACGTTCACTCCGCCTTGGCGTAGAGCTTCCAGGAACGCCTCGTCTTCTTCCGCCCGCATCGGTGCGGCGTCCGGGGTGTTCTCCACTTCGCTGGCCGCGCCCTCGCCTGCCCCCGGGTCGTCCGCCGGTGCGGCGGGTGCTTCCGAGCTGGACTCAGTAGCAGACTCGGTGCTGGTCGTCTCCGTCGTCGTCTCTGCTGCAGAGCTGGACGGGGCCGGCGTCTCCGGCACGTCGTCGCTGTCCACGGTGGCACCGCCGCACGCGGTGAGGGTAAGTCCCGCCGCGGCGATGAGAGCCACTATCGCTTGTTTACGCATACCGTCTAGTTCTTCCGCTCACGAACCTGGCCGGAGATCTCGTCCAGGGTGCCGTTCTCGAAGGAGATGGTCAGGCCGCCGGTGGGGATCTCCTTCATGTCGGAGGTGGGCCAGCCGAATTTGCCCTGTTCCCAGCCGTCTTTGCCCCAGTGGTCGAAGATCGCGCCGTAGTAGATCACGTGCGCTCCGGTCTTCGGCGACCAGTAGATATTGCCCTTCTCGAATTCCTGGAAGAAGCCGCCCTTGATCTTCTTCTCGTTGTCCCTCGGGAAGCCCAAGTCGGAACGGGCGCCGCCCATCTCGCCGTACTTGGCGCCGATGGCGCCGTAGACGAAGAAGTGCTCGGTATTGCCGTCCTTCTCCGGGTTGCGGGTCAGGTAGCCCTTCTCGAATTTCTGGACGTAGCCGCCCTCAGCCGGCTGCGCCTCCTCGACCGGGTAGCCCAAGGTGCCCATCTCGTAGCCGGACTTGCCCCACGCGGCGAACATGTCGCCCGGGATAGCCTGCGCACCGGTCTGCGGGGTCCAGTAGACAGAGCCGTGCTGGAAGTGGACGAAGCGCCCCTTGCCGTCCGGAGTCTTGAGCTCGCCGGTTTTGGGGAAACCGAGCCAACCGGCCGGGCCGCCGAGAGCATTGTACTTGGCCAGGATCGCGCCAAACAGGACCTGCGCGCCGGTTTCCGGGGACCAGTACGCGGTACCGCCGCGGAATTCCTCAGCCTTGCCCTTGCCGCCGGCGACGTCGTACTCGTTGGTGACGCAGCTACCGATGATTCCGCTCTTGGTGGCCTCAGCGATCGCACCGACCGGGGTGCACTCTGCACCACGGTCTGCCTCGCTGACCTCAAGGGAGTCGGCGATGTGCGGCCATGCCTGGGTCATCTCGAACTGCCAGTACTCCCACGCGTGGACACCGGATGGACGGTAACGAGTGATGATCGGCACGCCCGCCTTCTTGGCATAGCGCTCGAACGTCTGAGAGGACATCCGGGAGATGACCTCCAGACCCACGCCAGCCGGCACTGCCGGGCCGGAGGCGACGGAATCCGGCTGGCCGTAATCGTCCTGGCCGGAGCCGGCGGAGACGTAGACGGTCTTGCCCTTGAGATTCTCGATGCCCAGCTTCGGGTCGTGGTCGATCCAATCCTGGGAGCCCAGCGGACCCCACATTGCCTCGGAGTCGTAGCCGCCCGCGTCCTTCTGCGCGGCCTTGATGGCCAGCGGCATGCCGGAGGTGGTGGTGTCCAAGTAGCCGGAGAAGGAACCCACGAAGTCGAACAGGTGCGGGTTGCGCTCCGCCAGGTTGACTGCGGCGGTGCCGCCCATGGACAGGCCGACCACGGCGCGCTTGCCGTTAGAGCGGTACTGGTTGTCCAGCAGCGGGACGAGCTCCTTGGTCAGAAAGGTCTCCCACATGTAGTGCTTGCCGTTGTTCGGCTTCTGCCAGTCGGAGTAGAAGGAGGACTCGCCGCCCACCGGCATGATGACGTTGACGTTCTTGTCAGCGTAGAACTGCTCGATATTGGTCTCGATGGTCCAGCCGCTCTCGTCCTCACGAGCACGCAGGCCGTCGAGTGCCCAGACCTCAGGGAACTTCGCCTCGGGGTTGGAGTGCCAGTCGCGGGCCAGCAGGATCTGCACCTGGATCGGCTTCTCCGGCATCGACGGCGAGTTGATGAACACGGCGACACGGCGCTGCGTCAGCCACTCGATGCGCTCAACGGTCACACCTTCGGGAAGACCCTCGATCTGCGGGTGCTCGTCGACCTCGATCGGGGTGCGCGGCGGCGGATCGGACGGACGCAGCCCCTCGGAAATGCCGCGGCCGGACGACAGGGAGCTGGACAGATCGGAGGATCCGTTCTGCGCGACGGCAGGCACGACGGCTACCCCGACAGCGAGCGCTGTGGGAACTGCGGCGACTGCGAGCAATTGGCCTTTGGTGACCTTGCGGGGAGAACGTCGGGGTGTAAAGCGCATGTTAGAGAGCCCTTTGCTGGTTGACGGAATGGCGGACTAACGGGCGCCCCGCCCTGGGGGTTCCCCTCCCCCAGGCCGGGCCCGGTCTTCGTGATGAAGTTTAAGTTTCACTTGAGACTTTACAGGGTGACACGCCGCGAACACAGAAAAACCCTGGGAAACAATGACCACAGCTGTATCTACAGTCACCGTCGCCCAGGGCTAGCGTAGGTTCTTACCACGCGTTCATGTGATTGAGCACGCGACTCTTCGTCTTATTCAGCTGGTAACCGAACTGGTCCCAGTTGTGCAGACCCACGGCAGGGTAGTCGGCGGTGACGCGCAGCCCCTGAGCACGCGCCTTCGCCTCCCACACGCGGGTGGTGATCATGGCCCCGGACTCCAGAGCAGCGCCGGCAGCCTGGTGCTGCGGCAGGTACTTCGCATCAGCTGGGCCCGGGATACCGGATGCAGCAGAAATGTAGACATCGCTGTTGCGGAGACCGCCCATGTTCAGGAACGGATCATTCTCAAAACGCGCTGGGCTGACGATCGAACCGTGCATTGCGTTCAGGTTGTATCCACCAGCGTCGAGCATGGCCAAACGCAGTAGGGTCTGCATGCCCGGCAGCGTCGTGGTCAGGTAACCCGAGAAGGACAGGACCTGACGGAACTGGTTCGGGTGCTTCGCCGCCAGGTTCATCGCGCCGGTGCCGCCCATGGACAGACCGAGCACCGAGTTGTTGGTTGGGGAGACGCCGAATTGGCGCTGCAAGTAGCCCGGCAGCTCACGGGTCAGAAAGGTCTCCCACTTGTACGGCTTGCCGTTGCCGTACTGCGGGTCGTGCGCCCAGTCGGCGTAGAAGGAAGCCTCGCCGCCGACCGGCATGACCAGGGTGATATTCGAGTGCGCGTACACCGCGGCCGCGTTGACGTCGTTGACCCATGCGCTGGTGCGCTCCGTTGCACGGAGGCCGTCGAGCAGGTACAGGCCAGCGTTGCCGCCGCGCGCCGCCGGCACGATCTGCACCGTGATATTGCGCTTCATCGCCGGGGAATACACGTCGCAGCGCTGAACCCAGTACCTCACCGGATCCCAGGTGCAGTGGCCCGTCGCGTCGGGGCGCAGCCAGTCGCGGTTGCCTGCGGCCTTGGCATAGTTCGGGGTCGCCACCATGAGCGTCATCGCCGTGGCCAGCGCCAGGAGCAGCGCGAGCAGCGAGCGACGCAAAGACGTAGTCGCGTTCATGTGTCCACCAATCAGATAGTCAGAAAAATTCCGGATTACACACAGGTGTATCGCAAAGCGTTACCGTGATGTTATCAATGGCTGAATTCTTAATCCACTAGTCCGCTGACCAGGCGATGCGCTGGCCGGACAGCCCGACATCCTCGCCGCGCCCAACGCGGTTCAGTGTCTCCTCGTCGAGATACACCGCCGGGTCCGACGCGACTTCCAGGGTGCGCCCCGCTGTCAGCGCGAATTTCATGTTCTTCAAAAACCGTTCCGCGCTCATCGGCTCACGCGAGGTGGCCAGTAGTTCCGCGATCTCGTCCGTGCGCAGCGCCGCGCGCGCTTCACGCACTTTCTGCTTATCGACGTGCCCGGGCAACCCCTCCACGTCCACCGCCGTGTCCGCGAATTTCCAGTGCCCGGGGAGTTGCTTGTCGTGGCCGATGCGGCCGCCCTCGATGCGCGGCTGCCGCGCCGCTAACGGAGTGGCCAGGCCGACATCGTCGAGCACGCGCATCTCCAAGTCCGAGTTCGCGCTCACCATGCCCAGGTTGATCAGGTATGCCGTGGGCGCCAGATTCTGCAGGTCCGAATCTTTGCTCACGCGGTCCAGCGGCAGCCAGTCGTAGACAAACGGGTCCTTCTGCTTCAGGATGATCGCGAGCGCGCCAGAGTTCTCCTCCTCCGCTTTAGCGACACCTTCTGTCCACCCGTTCATTAGGTCGCTGGCCAAGAAGTCCTCGGCGTACCGCGGCGGGTTGCCCGATTCGCGCAGCAAGACCGCCGTCCAGAATTCGCGCTCGTCGACGATAGTGAGGTTCTCCGGGCCGTCCTCGAAAGGCTCGAAGCCCAAGTCGTGGCCACGCGCGACAACGATGCCCGCCCACACTGCCACCGCTGCGGCGCAGATGCCTCCGACTAGCGTCAGCGGCACCGCCGCCACCGGCAGCAGCATGGCGAACAGTGGCAGGAGCACCATGCGTCCGTGCATGAAGTCGCCGCCCACGCGCACCACGTAGAGCAGGTGCAGCAGCCCGCAGCCGACAGCGACCGCCGCGACGAGCTTCTCCCGCGACGACAGGCGCAGCGCCCAGTAGATTCCGAGCGCCGCCGCGACGAGCACCGGCGCCCACAGCGCGTACGGGCTCACCGTGTCCCACACGTAGCGCGCACCTGTCCCCCAGTACGCGCCCGACGCCGACTTCGCCACCGCGGTGTGCGGCGTCAGCAGGCCGTAGTAGCCCATGCGGAAGATCTCGTAGCCCGCCGACACCGGCAGGGCCGCCGCCAGGATCAGCCCGATCTGCTTCCAGTCGCGCCAGTTGACCGCCAGCAGGACAATCCCGGTGATGCCGCCGTAGAGCGCCAGCTCGGGCCGGACCAGCCACGACAGTCCAGCCCAAAACGCCAGCCACAGTTGGGCCCGCCCGCCTGCCGACCACCTGACGAGCAGCGCCCACCACACTCCGATCCAGGCCAGGGACAGTCCCCACTCCAGGCCGGAGGTGGCGAAATCCCGCGCCGGCGGCAGGGCCAGGTAGATGAGCGAACCAAACGGTGCGACGAGACCTGGGTGCACCCGCTGCCACAGCTTTCCCGACCCCAGCGTCGCCGCGACCACGCCGATCACGGTCAGAATGAGCGCCAGCCACATGGCCACGTCTTCCAGCCGCATGCCGGGCACCCAACTGAACGCCGCGATGAGGTACTGCCATAGCGTCGAGGTGTTCGTCTCCACACGCTCGCCGATATTGAAGACCGGCCCGTTCCCGGCCAGGATGTTGCGCACGGTGCGCAGAACGATCAGTCCGTCGTCGCTGATCCAGCGGCGGGCCCACCCGCCCGAAAAAGCGAGAACGCCCGCTAGCGCTGCCGAAAAGAGCAGCGATATGCGGGCGCGTTTTTCCATGCGCGACATATTAGCCCATGGCGGGCGCAACATAGACAGCCATGACGATTGCGAGGATCCACAGCAGCGCCAACGCCTGCAGGACTCGGTCCTCGAGCGCGATCTCGTCCGGCGCGCCGCCGTTGCCGCTGTCCACTTCCGCAGCGTAGCGGAGGATGGCGATGATGAACGGCACCATCGAAATCTGGTACCACAGGCCCTGGCCTTCCTCGACGCCGTCGCTAAGCGTGAACCCCCACAGCGCGTACGACATGACCACGGCTGTGGCGGACAGCGTCCACACGAAACGCAGGTAGGTCTGCGTGTAGCCCTGCAGCGACTTGCGGATTTTCGCGCCCGTGCGCTCGGCGAGCAGCAGCTCCGCGTAGCGCTTTCCGGAGGCCATGAACAGCGAACCGAACGCGGCGACCAGCAGGAACCACTGCGACAAGTCGATGCCCGCCGCGACGCCGCCGGCCATAGCGCGCAGCATGAAGCCCGAGGACACGAGCGCGATGTCGATCACCGGGATGTGCTTCCAACCGAAACAGTAACCCAGCTGCAGCGCGATGTAGACGCCGACGACCGTCGCCAGCGCCGGGCCGTCCGTCGCCAGGAACGACAGGCCGATCGCGAGCGCGATGAGCACGACCGACATGACGTACGCCAGGTTGATCGGCAGCATCCCCGAAGCGATCGGGCGGAACCGCTTCGTGGGGTGCTCGCGGTCCGCTTCCACGTCGCGCGCGTCGTTGACCAGGTAGATCGAGGACGCGCCGAAGCAGAACACGATGAACGCCAGCGCGATATCGACGAAGGTGCGCGACGTGAACGAGTCCGCGCCCGCTGCCAGCGGCGCGGCGAGCACCAGGACGTTTTTGACCCACTGCTTCGGACGCAGACCTTTGATCATCGCGTCCGGCAAGTTCTTCGGAGCCGTCTTCGTCCGGTTGTAATCTACGCCCTCGGTGTGGGGCTCAGACTTCAGAAACGGCTCGTCTACTGGCTGTGTCACGCTTGTTGCCTCTCAATATTGATCGCGGCTCGTGCCACCCCGATGCCAAGCAGTGCGCCGGCCAGGGTGTCCGTGGGGTAATGCACCCCCAGGACCATGCGGGAGGTCATCATAATTGGGATTCCGGCGTACGGGAGTTTCGACCCGGTGATGTCGGCAAGGTGCACCATCGCGGCGCTTGTCGACGTCGCGTGCGAGCTCGGGAAACTCAACCTCGACGGGGTTCCCACGCCGATTTTCACCCGCGGATCATGCGGACGTCGCCGCCGGACAATACGCTTGAGCACCACCGACGCCGCATGCGCCGTGAACGCACCCGCGCCCATGGCCAGCCACTTGCGCCGCCGTTGCTTATCGACGGCCGCGCCCGCCCCCGCGATACCCAGCCACCCCAGGGCATGCTCGCCGAAATGGCTCATCCCGCGGGCGGCGGGGAGGACGCATGGGGCGTCGAAAAGCGCGCCCTGAATGCGCTCGAGGACTTGCGCTTCCTTCTTATCCCACGAGTTCTTACTGCTCATTGAAGATCTTCTCCCAGTTCTCGTGGCTGGTGAGCTTCGGCTTCGCCTCGCGGTAAGCGTGGGTGAGCTCCGGCCAGCGCTCCTTGATCTTTGCGCGCAGCTCTTTTTGCTCTTGGGCGAGGTCGGTGGCTAGTTCCTTATTCCGCTTGCGGAAAGCCACCCCCGTGCCGCCCGCCGTGGACACCGTCGCGGAATCGACGCGCGAGAGCGTGTACCAGCGGGCTTCCTCAGCGGTGAGGTTGAGTTGCGGTGCCTCCCAGTGCGCGCGGTCCTCCGGCTTGCGCAGGTGCAACGCGCCTTTGATCGCCCACGGGATCTTCTTCACCCTGGCCAGGCGGCCGCCGATCTTGTTGGTGGGCACGCCCGGTGCGCCCGTCGGTGCCGGCAAGTCCGCCGCCGACTCGATGATCTGCGCGTCCGAATAATCCTTGCGCACCCCCTGAATGCGCGGCAGGGCCGATTCAAGAATGTCGAAGAGCTGGTCGGGTCCCTTGAGGAAGTCCTTCATGGCCTCGTTCTGGATGGCGATCGTGGAGTACTCCATGCACAGGTAGTGCTTCGCCGTCGACTTGGCGATGGACTTGAGCAGCCCCTTCGGTTCCCCATCGAGGTACATTGACGCCACGATCAGGCGGTTTCGCAGGTGGAAATACGCCTGCCAGTCGATGGCGTCATCCTTGTCCGCCCAGGCCATGTGCCAGATCGCGGCACCGGGCCAGGTGACCGTCGGAAAGCCTGCTTGTGCCGCGCGCAGCGAATACTCCGTGTCGTCCCACTTGATGAACAGCGGCAGCGGCAGACCCATCTTTTCGGCGACCACGCGCGGGAAAAGGCACATCCACCAGCCGTTGAACTCCACGTCGATGCGGCGGTGCAGCGGGCGCGATGTGGTTTTTCGCGGGTCGAGGTCCTCTTCCTCCGTGCCCACGTAACCGAGGGGGTACTTGGCGAAGTCGTGGTCGTACACCGCGTGCGGCGCCGCTCCCCACATGAAGTCCGCGCGGTTGACCTGCTCGCCCGAGGTGCGCAGCTGGCTGCGGTCCTGCAAGTTGAGCATCTGCCCGCCGACCAGGATCGGGCCCTTTGCATAGCGCGCCGCCTGCACGGCGCGCAGGATCGAATCCGGCTCGATGGCGATGTCGTCGTCCATGTACAGGATGAACGGCGCATCCGTCTGGTGCAGCGCCTCGTACATGATGCGGGAGTAGCCGCCCGAGCCGCCGAGGTTGCCCTGGCTGAAGATCTTCAGACGGCCCTGCAGCTTCTCTTCCGCTTGCGCGAAGTCCGGCTCGTCCGCCGGGTGCTGGTTGCCCTGGTCGGGCATGAGCACATCCGTGATCGCGCCGAGCACCAGCGGGTCCTCTGCAAGTGCGTGCAGCGCATTGACTGCATCTCGCGGACGGTTGAACGTCGGGATGCCGACCGCGACCTTCTTCTCCGACGGCTCGATCGTCGTCCCGTCCGGCAGGACCTGCTTCTCCGGCTCCTGCGGGGAGCACCAGCCAGCATTCGCGATCGTCGCGTCCGACTCAGCGTTGATGTCGAACCACAGCCACCCGCCGTCCTCGAAATTGGCCAGCTTCAGCGGGATCTCCACCCGCTCGTCCTGCGCCTCCACGTTGGTCACCGCGATGCGCACACCGTCGTGCTTGGAGCGGTACACCGAGATCGTCGCCGCACCCTCGACATCCATGGCCAGCACCACCGTGTCCAGCTGCGACCAACGGCGCCAGTAGCTCGCCGGGAACGCGTTGAAGTACGTCTGGAACGAGACCTCCGCCCCCTCCGGGGCGGTCACCCGCGTCCGGTCGGGCCAGCTCGCCCTCTTCGTGTTCTGCTCCGACTCGATCAGGTAGAGCATCCGCACATCGTGCGGCTCTCCCTTCCGGGGCAGCAGAATGCGTTGCAGGACATCCACGGCTTTCATCTCAGTCACGGACTCAAGCGTAATAGCTACGGCCTGTCCGTTAATCCCCGGCGCGCGGGCCCCGTGCCGTAATACAGGCTGAAAACCCCCAGGAACTATGCAGCGCATAGTGAGCATGCTTATCGACGACACGTGCACCAGTTCCCCGCTCCTTGCCGTTACCGCCTCCACCATCCACAAAAGCCCAGGAACTCTGCAGCGCATAGTGGCCCGGCCCATCGTCGAAGGAGTTATCCACAGGACGAAAAGTCCGACCAAGTCCCATGGTTCACCCCGTTTTATACAGTTCGTTCAACCACCAAAACAAACCACAAAACGGCAGGTAGAAACATGCGCACTCTCAAATACGACAAAGACGTAATCCTCCTCGTCGACCGGATCCGACATCTCGTTCAGTCGCTGACCAAGAGCAAGGCTGAGCTGCTCCAGCTGATCTACGACTTCGATGTCAATGACTTCGCCAAAGCTTTCGGCGCTTCCTCCACCTCATGCTGGCTCGTCCGCGAGTTCGGCATCGCTTACTCCACCGCATACGAATGGCTGCGCGTCGCCAACCAGGCCGTGCACTTCACCTTCCTCATGGACGCCTTCCGCGCCGCAGAGATCGATTACTCAACGGTCCGCTTGCTCCTGAAGTACCTCACGGCCGACAACGAAGTTGAGCTCGTCGAACTCGCCAAGGAACTCGGCCACGAACAGATGAAGAAATATCTCGCGGGCCACGGCACTACGGAGCCTAAAGAGGAACAGCCCGAGCACTACCTGCGCGTCAAGGACCTCCCCGACGGCGACGTGGCTATTGAAGCAGTCATGAGCGGGACGGAGGGAAGCTTCTTCAAAGCTGCGCTGAAGATCGGGGAAATGGCCTATTACGAGCAGGAACACGCGAAACAGCAGGCCGCCGCCGAAGAAACTCGGCCCGCCCGCCAGACGGTGTCCGGCTACGGAATGCCGATCGGCCGTTCTCTCCTGCAGTCCTTCATGGGCATCATCAACATGGTGCGCACCAAGGCGACGAGCACACTGCGCACCCCTGGCGCGCACGTCAACATCGTGCTGGATGCCGACGGCCACGCCTACATGCCGGCGGCACCGAAGGTTCCTTCCGCGGCGCTGGCGAACCTCGTCGCCAACGGTCTGAGCCGCCTCAACGTCTGCGACAGCTCCGGACTCATCCTCAATGTCGGCCGCGCACAGCGTCTCGCCACCGACGCGCAGGTCAACGCGCTGATGACGATGTGGGGCCACCAGTGCGCGATGCCCGGCTGCACGCACACCCGTTTCATTGAAATCCACCACATGGAGGAATGGGCAGACGGCGGAAATACTGACTTGGATAATCTGATCCCTTTGTGCAGCGCATGCCATTCGCTGGTCACTGACGGATGGGCGCTTATCGAGCGACATGGCAAGCAGATCTGCTTCTTCATGGGCGACGGTTCTGCCTATGTTTCGGATAACCACTCCATGACGCGGCGCGATGATTCGCTGATTCCCCGCCCGCCCGTTGAGGACTGGGCGAACACTGATAACTTCGCTGATTCCCGCGAACCAGTGAATGTTTGATACGAAAAAGCCCCGCGCCAGCTGGGCTGGGGCGGGGCAGATTCGGTCCGCTTTATGCGGCAATCAGGGATCCGGAGAAGTCACCGGCATCGAGGGTGCCGTCTGCGATGCGCGAGAGCTTCTCAGCTGCCTCGCGGCCGGCGAGAACGGGAACCCAATCGGTCACGTTCGCCCGCTGCAGGTGCTCGCTCAGGGTGTCGCGGAAGATCGTCTCGACGACGTGTGCGCCGAGCTCCTCATCGAACCGAGCGTGCAGGTCCTTGGAAATGTTGTTGATTGCGATCATGGCATCCTCCTTTCGTATTTCTGATTGCCATGAAATTGAAGGTGCGCCCGAGGGGTACCCCGGGGCAAGGTTTCAAGCTTTCGCTCGTTGTTAACCTGACGTTAACTTTAGCAGATGGTTGGTAGACGACAAGCATTGGCCCCTCCCGAATAAATAGAGTGCATCTGACCAGCTATTTCTGAATGCATATAATTAACAAGAACGTCGCCCCGGAACCTAAGTTCATGGTTCGTTAACTTTAATGCCGTGAATCGAACACTCCCGTTAACCTTATGGTCATTTTTGGCGGCCGGACGCGCCGTTTTGGCGTGCTAATCTCCCGGCTGTGTTTATCGACGACTCCCCTCCCATCCGCCGTGGCACCGACACCACAGCCGCTTCGGTCCGCCGGGTAGCGATTCCGCTGCTCTACACGCTGATGGGTTTCGTGCTTCTCCGCTCGGCCTTCATGATTCCGCTGACCAATCCGGGTACGGACTTCACGCCGATCTGGACGGCGGCGAATAAGTACTGGGCGGGTGAGCCGGTGTTCAACTCGGACTACACCATCGACATGCCGCACTATCTCTACAGTCCCGCGGGCACCGTCCTGATCTCCCCGGTGGCGTTGTTCCCCACTGAGTCCATGGCCCGAGCCGTGATGGCTTATTTGGGCGCAGCATCGATCATCGGTGCGATCGCATTGGCGTCGTGGATGGTTTCCCGCCGCTGGTTCCACATCGCGTTCCCGCTCACTGTGTCCTTCTTCTTCATCACCCCGGAGCCTGTCCAGTTCACGTTGGCGCTGACCAATATCAACGGCTTCATGCTGCTGCTCGAGGTACTGTTCGTGTGGCTTTCGTTGCGCCTGCGTGAAAAAGGTGTCGGTTGGAAGGGGCACTTCAACCGCCCAGAGGCGTGGGCCGCCGGCATCGTGGCCGGCATCGCGGTGTCGATCAAGCCGCAATTCGGTGTGCTGTTCCTCGTGTCGCTGGCGTTCGCGCAAGTCGCCGTCGTCGCTGTGGCAGCGCTGGTCTCCATCGTCACTTTCGCCATCGGCTGGTTCACCATCGCCGAGCCCGAGCTATTCTTCACCAACCTCGTCCCCTACTTGAGTGAGCCCCGCCCCCGGTTCAACGGTTCCATTGGTGGACTCGCCATCGTGCACGGCTGGTCGGATGCAACCGTTACGGCGCTGACGGTGTTGACGCTGGTGGGGACGCTGGCGGCCGTCGTCACGCTCTGGCGCTGGAAGGAAGTCGACCCGGTGATGTTCAGCTTCACAGCGATCGCTGTGTGCTTCGCCGGTGGCTTCATGGTCAGCGGGTTGATGCAGAACTACTACGCGATCTGGTTCATTCCGTTCGTGCTCACCGTGTGCCGCCCGCACTCCCCCATGCACTGGCCGGTCACCGTCCTGGCACTGCTGTTCACCGTGGCCAACCCCCTGTGGCCCGCGACCGGCAACGCCACGATCGACGAAATGGTCACGCACATGCCGGCATTCATGTTCATCGCGCTGCCGCTCATCGTCGCGGCGTGGGGCGCGGTCCAGATCCTCAAAGACCGCAGCGAGTCAGAAGCGGTTGTTGAACCGGAGAGTTTGCGGTCCAACTCGTCGAGCACGGAGTCAGCATCAGCTGGGTTGTAGCACCACCCGCGGCAGCCTTGCTGCATTTCGACGATTGCCTGTCTCGCATCTCGCGTGCGCGAATGCTTTTCGACGCTCGTTGGGCCCCTCCGGATCCACATGCCGTTTTTCCACCACTGAGTGGGGAGCTAGTGGTGGACGGCAATTCAAAGAAGCTAACGACCGAGAATCAAGCGAAGGCCTTCGCGGAGGTCGCCGACAACACGATCTGCCTCTGACTCAGGAGCTCCCAGGTTGTCAATAGTCAAGCCGTTCACCAGTGCCGTGATCAGCCGCGACTTACGCTCGGCATGTTCCTTGCCGCCTAGCGCCTCTACAGCCGAATGCTGGAAATCGTGAAGCACCTGGCCGTAAAGCTCAGCTATCCAGTACGCGTTGCCGAGGCCGAACCGTAAGTGACCCAGATCGCCGCATCCTCGAGGCGCTCGCCACCGAGGGGGAGAAGTTCAGAAAGCCGCACAACCCAGGCCTCGAATGCGTCGCTGGGCACTTGCGCCCCGACCACGCGGGCATTCTGCCGCTGAATAGAGCGAATGAACGCGTGAGCAAGCAGGATCTCTTTATTTGGGGCGTGGTACTGAACGGATCCCGCGGCGAATCCGGACTCCTTGGCCACTTCGCGCACGCTGACTGCATCGAGGCCTCGGGATGCGATGATTCGGATGGTCGCATCCGCAACGGCAGCAGCCGATTCCGAGAACTGGTGGTCCAGCGAAAAGTCATTCATGGTTGCATACAAGCCTAGCCTGTCGTACGTTCGTAAGGGCCCCTTACGAACGTACGACAAAAGGTTTCCCGCCATTCACTCCCTCCTTCCGCTCGTCGGTTTAGCTCTGCTCGACAGCTTGAGCATCGGCACGCTCGTCATCCCTCTGGCACTCATCCTCTTGTGGCGAAACGTGCGCGTGCCCGCGCTCGCTGCCTACCTGCTCACCGTCGCGGCGGTGTATTTCGCCCTTGGAGTCGCCATGCTCCTCGGCTTCACTGGCCTCGGCTCGTACGTAGAACGGATCACCGACACGCCCGTCTTCCCCTGGATCACCCTCGTACTGGGAGCAATTCTCGCCATCTTCGGAATCTTCGCGCCCAACCCGGTCAAACCCGCCCCGGGCGAGCTACCGAAGCAGCTGAACAAGCCCATCCAAGCCAGCCTGCCCAAGATGATCATCTTGGGCTTAGGAGCCTCCCTGACGGAAGCGGCGACCATGCTGCCTTATATCGCGGCGATGGGAATCATCAGCGACTGGGACACCCCGATGGCAGGACAGGTAGCAGCCATCGCCGCGTACTGCGGGGTCATGATCGCGCCGACCGTGATCTTGGCGGCGATCGCGCTCGTTGCGGGACAGAGATTCTTCCCTCGCCTTGAGAAGGCCATTCCCCGCCTTCAGTACGAGGCCAAGGTGACGCTCCTCTGGGTCGCGGCGATTGTCGGCATCTACATGGTCGTCTACAGCGTGGGCGCTATCCGCTAGTGCCCACGCGGTTGATCGATGGGCTTGCCGTCCTCGAAGTAGGTGCGGATGTGGTTGTCGAAGACGGACAGGTCGGCGCCGATGGCGATGTACATGTCCAGGCACTGTTGGGTTGCGGTGTCGATCAAGCCGCAGTTCAGCTTGCTGTTCATCGTCTCGCTCGCGTTCGCGCAGGTCGCTGTAGTCGCTGCGGCGCTGGAAGGAAGTCGACCCGGTACTGTTCAGCTTCACCGCGATCGCTGTGTGCCGCCCGCACTCCCCCATGCACTGGCCGGTCACCGTCCTGGCACTGCTGTTCACCGTGGCCAACCCGCTGTGCCCAGCGACGGGCAACGCAACGCTCGACGAAAAGGTCACGCACATGCCGGCATTCATGTTCATCACGCTGCCGCTCATCGTCGCGGCGTGGGGTGCAGTGCAGATCTTCAAAGGCCATTGCGAACCGGACGCAGTTGTTGAACCGGAGGCCGCGGGCCGGCACGCGCTGGTATAAGCCTCGCGCCGGCAGAGCCAAATAGTAAAAATAGTAAAGATAGTAAGCGATAGTAAAGAGCCTGCATTCCGGCAATCGCGAGACGTTTTCCCTCCTAACGCTTATATTTTTAAAAACGCGTAGAACACGAGCCCGGAGGAGACAATGCGCCCCAACTCCGCATCAACAGGAAAACTGCAGTTACGCAAAAATGGAACGGTGACTTGTCCGTCCTGTAAAGCAGTGATCTCACCAGACCTCACGGCTAATCTCCTACCGAAACATGATGACATCCGCCGAGGTCATCTCTGCTTGGAGAGCAATAGAGAATTCATCTTCAACCCTTGGACGCCTCCGAAACGTAAAAACGCGATAACCGCTTAGACCTCTTGAAAGCTCCAGATTCCGTGCTCACCGACGAAGAACGGGCAATGAAGAAGAGAATTCTGGCGAATGTCGAGAAGTACAAGGTCCGCGATCCCGAAACTCGCCGCTACGAATACGAACAGAACCAAGCAAAGAGAGATCCGGAAAAGCGCGCAGCCATTAGGCGCGCCGAAGCTCGCGAGCGGCGTCGGGAAGAAGCCGCTGAACGGCGCCGCGAAGCCCGACTCACTGACTCGTACGCCCTATACGCCCACGACAGCTTCGGTCGGAGCGACGACGGCTTCGAACCACACGAGCGCATGCGAGGTTTCCATGGTGGCCTGCCCGGCATGGGCAAGAGGCGTTAATCTCAACAACCCTCTGCTGCCAGAGCACCAGTCGACTCGAGTGAAGCCCATTCACACGACGTGTGAACGTAGCTAGTCGGTCACTTACGGAGATACTTTAGGTCTTTTAGCTGGCCTTTTAGGTTGTGAACTTACATACACTTGACACGTTCGTGAACGTAGGTTATCTTTGTGAACGTACATACAAGATTCGCGAAAGGCTCACGAACAATGACCGCACTCCAAACCGTCACTCTCCACCAGGACAGCCGCCCCTCTCGGCGCCTCATCCTCGTTGACATCGAGAATTTCAACTGCAGCCCAATCCAGTGCCCCGCTGAGGCGAAGTGGTGCAAGAGGATGCTCACTTCCTGGCTGAATATCCAGGAGGGAGAAATCATCGTCATCGCGTCCGACAAGAGTGGCATCCTTAATGTGAATGCAGGCTGGAAAGGCCCCCGCTTGCTGATGGGGTTGGGCTCAGATGGCGCGGACCTCCGACTCATCGAGGAGATTGAGCGTATGAATCTTGGCCAGTTCGATGAGATTGCGCTTGTCTCAGGCGATGGAATCTTCGCCGACCCAGTTTCACGCGCGGCCAAGTGTGGCGTGCCGACCAAGGTTTATTCCCACGGTTTTACCTTGTCAGAGCGGCTGCGAATGGCTGCCGCTGAGGTTTACTTATCGGAGGACGGCTACTCGCAAAGCGCCGCTGAGCTGCAGGGCACCCCTCCGACGAACTCCAACATCATTCAGCTCCACTCGTACTCCAAGGAAACAGCGTAAATGGTTGCAACCACCGGACATCTCACTCTCAAAGACATCGCTGAGCTTGCGCAGGTATCTCGGCCTGCCGTCAGCAACTGGCGCAAGCGGTACAGCGATTTTCCCGCGCCACTGGACACGTCCGCTCAGAGCAAACCATTGTTCGAAGCAGCTGACGTTGTTAGGTGGCTCAAAGCCAAGGAGCTCCTCTCGGAGGATGCTGAAAAGAATTTGCAGCTCACAAGCCTCTGGGCAGCCGCGAATCTGTTGCGCAACGAGATCGCGATCGATGACATTCCGCTGATCATGCTGACACTGCTGGCAATCGACAAAGATCCCGTTTTCAAGCCATCAGCTGAATTCGATGCACTCAGTTCACGTATCAGTACTGTAAAACTCGAGGAAGTCCAGCAAGCCATCTCCAGACTCCACTTAGCCGACCACGGTGAAGCTGCCCAGCTGGTAGTGGACCGCTTCCTCGGCATCGGCTCCCGAGGTGATCGCAGCCAATACGGAACCGCCTCCTCATTATCAAACGCCACAATCATCGCGGCAGCCTCCAGCACGCACGAGAACGCAGAAACCGTGTTGGACCCAGCTTGTGGCATTGCAGGAACACTGCTCGGTATCGGAAGACACTTCCCCGAAGCTCAGCTCTTGGGTGCTGAGATAAATCCTTCTACGGCGAGCCTTGCGCGATTACTCACGTACCTCACTGGGAACGAGGCAACTATTGAAAAAGCAAACTCTCTCATGTCCGATCAGTTTCCGGATGTGCGAGCTGACATCGTGGTTTGTGAACCTCCGCTAGCCGTGCGTTTTCACAAGAGCGATCTGGAGCAAATGCAGCGGAATAATCCCGAATATCCCCTGAGAGGACTGGGCAGCGAAGAGCTGTTCATTCTGTACGCGGCTCAGCATCTGACCGAAAAAGGTCGGGCGTACTTAATCACCAGCATGAGGCCGACTTACCACGGCGGATTCAAAGAGCACCGTCAGCGCCTCATCGCACAAGGCCAGATCGAAGCCGTCGTCGAACTTCCACGCGGAGTTTTATCGGCCACTCGCATTCCTGCCGCGCTGTGGGTGTTACGCGCAGAAGGAGCTGAGGAGACCCTGCTCATCGATGCTTCAAACCAGTCACCCGATTCGGTTCCATCGCGGATCGGTAAATGGCTGAACGCAGCCCGCAGCCACGAAACCACCGACGTGACGTACAAGGCAGTCACATTGGCGGATGTGGTTACCAATGACGGTTCACTCTCTCCATCCATCTATCTCACCGAACCTATCGCCCTCGATGATGCAGCAATAGCTTTCGACACGGCGCTTCATTCACTCAATACAACTACGAAGGATCTTTCGCACATGCGCACCCCTCGCATCACCGCAAGCACTGTCCCGACGGCTACGTCGTCCACCATGCTCGCTGACCTCATCAAGGACGGCCACTTCGAGCGCATCAATGGGCGCTACCGTGCAAACAAGGAACTTCAGAGTGGCGACGTGCACCTCGCTCGCCCTAACCGAAGTGCCAGTCCAGCTTTCGTTGATGAATTCAACGCCACTGATCTTCTCCACCCCGGCGATATCCTCATGCCACGCATCGGCGAGCTGCCCGCTTGGGTCCATGAGGAAGACGGTAAGAAATGGGTCGCGTCCGATGCTCTGATCGTTCTTCGTCCGGCCTCGGATGAATACGACCCGTACTTCATCGCCGCGTGCCTCAATGCACCAACGAACATCAGCACCCAAGGCATGATCGCGAAGCGCCACCAACTAGCTCGACTCGCAATCCCAGAGCTCAACCGTGAGCAACGCTCGTTCATCGCTGAGACTCACCGTTCACTCAATAATGCGCGGACGGCTGCCCGTCAGCTCGAGCACGAAGCCGAACAAGCGAGCGATGCTTTCCTCAACCTTGTCTTTGCAGGAAAGTAGGCTCCCAGATATGACTTCCACCCCAATCAAGGAACTTCAGGACACCCTCTGGAAAGCGGCTGACAAGCTGCGAGGCTCCATGGACGCATCCCAGTACAAGGACATCGTCCTTGGTCTGGTGTTCCTCAAGTACGTCACCGACGCCTTCGATGCGCGTCGCCAGGAGCTTCGAGCCGAACTCGAAGAGGAAGGCGCTACCGAGGAGGAGACCCTCGAGGAGCTGGAGGACCGTGACGCCTATTTGGAAAAGAACGTGTTCTGGGTCGCACCAAAAGCCCGCTGGGATTATCTGCAGCGCCACTCCAAAGGCAAGACCAGCGATGCTGGCGGCGAGTTCAAGGCGATCGGCAAGCTTATCGACGAAGCCGCAGAAACCCTCATGGCCGACAACCCCTCCCTTGAGGGCACGCTGCCGCACAACTACAACAGCGAAAGTGTGGACCAGCGTCGCCTCGGCGAGCTCGTCGACCTCTTCAGTACCACCCGCTTCACCACCGAAGGCCCGGAGCGTGCTCGCGACCTGCTCGGCGAAGTGTACGAGTACTTCCTTGCCCGTTTTGCCTCCGCTGAAGGCAAGCGCGGTGGAGAGTTCTACACCCCGCGCCCGGTGGTTCGCACGCTCGTGGAGATCCTCGAGCCGACGGAGGGCCGCGTCTACGACCCCTGTTGTGGTTCCGGAGGCATGTTCGTTCAGGCGGAGAAGTTCCTGGACGCGCATGACAAAGATCCGTCCGCAATTGCGATCTACGGCCAGGAGCTCAACGAGCGCACGTGGCGCATGGCCCGCATGAACCTCGCCATCCACGCTCTAAGCGCCAAAGGTCTCGGCGAGCGTTGGGGCGACACCTTCGCCCGCGACATCCACCCCGGCGTGGAGATGGATTACGTGCTGGCCAACCCGCCGTTCAACATCAAGGACTGGGTCCGCAACACCGACGACAAACGTTGGATCTACGGGGTACCGCCGGAAAAGAATGCGAACTTCGGTTGGATGCAGCACATCATCTCCAAACTCAGCCCCCAGGGCGAAGCGGGCGTAGTGATGGCCAACGGCACAATGACCACGAGTACAAAGGAAGAGTTCGAGATTCGCAAGAACATGCTCGAGGACGACGTTGTCTCCTGCGTGATCACCCTGCCCGCTCAGCTTTTCCGGGCTACAGGCATTCCGGTATGCGTCTGGTTCTTTGCCAAGGACAAGAGCGCAGGGGTGAAGGGCTCCACCGATCGTCGCAGCCAGTTCTTGCTTATCGACGCCCGCTCGCTCGGCCACATGGTCGACCGCAAAGAGCGAACGTTCTCCGACGAGGACATCCAGAAAATCGCGAACACGTTCCGCACCTGGAGGGGACGTTCGTCAGCCGAAGGCGAATACGAAGACTTCCCCGGGTTCTGCAAGTCGGTTTCGCTTGAAGAGATCCGCGAGGCGAACTATGCCCTCACCCCGGGCCGTTACGTCGGCTTCGCCGAGACCGAGGAGGACGACGAACCGATCGACGAGAAGATCGCGAGACTCACTGCTGATCTCAATGCGGCGCTGGACGAATCGGCCCGCCTCGACGCCGTGCTCCGCGAGCAGCTGGGGAGGTTGGGGTAGTGAATTGGGTCACAAAGAACCTTGGCGACATCGTGGCACTTCAGCGTGGTTTTGATCTGGCAAAGTCAAAACGAACTCCGGGCCCCTATCCAATCCTGTCGGCAGGTAGGCAGGAAGGAACCCATGTGAACGCAAAGATAGAGGGCCCCGGTTTTGTCATCGGACGAGCTACCAATCTGGGGAAGCCCCAATGGTCTGAGAGTGACTACTGGCCGCTCAATACCACTCTTTTCGCGAAGGATTTTAAAGGCAACAACCCCCGTTGGCTTTTCCACCTGTTCGAAGTTCTTGATCTGACTGGTTACGATTCCGGCTCCGTCCAGCCGATGCTCAATCGAAACTACATCGAGAAAGTCCCAGTTCGAGTGCCACCGCGAGATGTACAGGACTCGATCGTTGAGGTGCTCGGTTCCCTCGACGACAAGATCGCGGCGAATCAAACGACAATTCGCAATGGCGACGCTCTGTTGCTTGCGCATTACAAAGCAACCCCGAAATGCTCTACGAAACCTTTTGAGCAGATTTGCGACGTGTACGGAGGATCCACTCCGTACACGAAACGAAAAGAGTTTTGGGGGGGTGGAATTCAGTGGGCGACTCCCACAGATCTGACAGCGCTAAGAGGCCCCTGGCTCACAGGAACAGAACGCACCATTACGGACGCGGGTCTCCAATCAATGTCCTCCGCCCTTCACCCCGAAGGGTCTATCTTGATGACGTCCCGCGCGACCATTGGAAGTGTGGCCCTCGCGGCTGAACCAGTTGCGACCAACCAGGGATTCATCGTTGTTCGTGCGAGTGAGGAACTGACACCATGGATCTTCTGCCAATTACAAGACAGGGTTCGTGAGTTCGAAGCTTGGTCGAACGGCGCTACGTTTCTAGAGCTTTCACGAGGCAATTTCAAGAAGCTGCCGTTTCACTGCACCGGCCCCAAAGCACTTGAGTCTTTCAACCAGAAAGCTTGGCCAATTCTACAAATGTGTAAGGCTAAGCAGACCGAGAACGTCTCGCTAGCAAAAACTCGCGATGAGCTGCTTCCGCTACTCATGAGTGGAAAGATCACTGTGAGAGAAGCGGAGCAGGAAGCCACCGCTGCTGGCGCGGACATTGCGAGTGAGGAGAACGAGGCGTAGCACCATGGTCTACAGCGAGGCAGCATTCGAAGTCGACGCGCTGGATTTGCTTGGCGAGCTCGAGTGGAAACCAGTCAACGGCAAACAACTCGCTCCCGGGAGCGGCGAGCGGGACAATTGGCACGACATCGTGCTTCGTGGTCGTCTCCTTAACGCCCTGTGCAATCTCAACCCCGACGTACCGGACGAGTATTTGCAGCAGGCGGTGGCTGAGGTGCTTACTGCACAATCGCAAAGCGCGATCACGGAAAACCGCCGCCTGCACGAGATTTTGGTCGAAGGCTACCGCGGCATCGAGTACTACGACGCCAACGGGAAGCGCCAGAACCCCACTATCACCTTCTTCTCACGCGACCCGTCCAAGAACGACTACATCGCAGCGAACCAGATCACCATCCGGAACCTGGACAAGGAGCGGCGGTTCGACGTCGTGCTGTACGTCAACGGGATGCCGCTGGGCATCATCGAGTTGAAGCAATCCGGTTCCACAGCAACCGTCGAGAATGCGTTCAACCAGCTACGAACCTACGTGGAAGAGTTTCCCATAGCGTTCCGCTTCGCAAACATTGTGGTCGCTACCGATGGCATTGGTGCCATCTACGGCACGCCGTTCACCCCGCGCGAGCACATGAGCACATGGCGCGTCGACGACGACGGCGAACCGTTTAAACAAGGTCCCATAGTGGACGTCGCCGGTGAGCAGATGACCGAATTCGACATGCTCATGTGGGGCCTGTTCAACGTAGAGCGTTTCGGCCAGATTTTCGTGGATTTCACCGCGTTCGATGAGATCGACGGCGAGCTGCGCATGCGTGTGGCGAAGCCCCACCAGTACTTCGCCGTAACGAAAGCCGCTGGCAGAACTATCCAAGCTGCCCGAAGCGACAAGAAGGCAGGCGTAGTGTGGCACACCACGGGTTCAGGCAAGTCCATGGAAATGGAGATGTACACCGCGAAGATCATGCGCGATGCACGCCTGGATTCGCCGACCGTTGTTGTGCTGAATGACCGCAACGAGCTGGACAAGCAGCTCTTCGACACGTTCTCGGTCTCTACCTTGCTGCCCGAGGACCCCATTCACATTTCTAGCCGAGAAGACCTGCGCGAACAGCTGAGTCAGCGCCAGTCCGGTGGAATCTACTTTGCCACCTTGCAGAAGTTCGGTCTTCAAGGCGCGAAGGAAGAGCGCGAGCTGGAACACCCAGTACTCTCGGTGCGGCACAACATTGTGGTGATCTCGGACGAGGCGCACCGTTCCCACTATGGATTCGGTGACATAAATGCTGACGGCTATGCGCACCACCTTCGCACTGCGTTGCCGAATGCCACCATGATTGCGTTTACAGGTACCCCGATTGATGAGTGGGACCGAAACACTCGCGAGGTTTTCGGCGGCGAGATCGATGTCTACGATATGAACCGCGCGGTCGCAGACGGTGCCGTGGTTCCGGTCTACTTCGAGCCGCGGTTGATCCCGCTCGAACGCATCCAAGGGGTCACAGATGACGACATCGACGAAGCGGCTGCGGAGATTCTCGCGAACATCGACGACGAAGATCGAGAGAAAGCGCAGCGCTCCGTCGCGGTGCTGAATACTGTCTATGGGTCGGACCAGCGCCTGAGCACTCTGGCACAGGACTTCGTACGCCATTGGGAGGACCGCCGGGAAAACATGCGGCAGTTCATCGGTGGACCCGGTAAAGCGATGATCGTGGTGCAAACCCGAGATATCGCGGCCAACCTGTACGAGAGAATTATCGAGCTGCGCCCAGCCTGGCACGACGATGACGACCTCAAGGGCAAGCTCAAGGTCATTTACTCTGGTTCCGCCTCGGACCCATCACACCTACAAAAACACATCCGCAATCAGAGCCGTATGGATGCGGTCAAGGACCGAATGAAAGATGCCGACGACGAACTCGAGATCGTGATCGTCCAAGGGATGATGCTCACTGGCTTCGATGCTCCCCCTCTGCACACGCTCTACCTGGACCGCCCTCTCAAGAGTGCGTTGTTGATGCAGACGCTTGCCCGCGTAAATCGCAAGTTCAGACAGAAAGAAAGCGGCTTGCTCGTCGCCTATGCGCCGCTCGTCGACAATCTCCAGGCAGCCATTGCCGAATTCACTAAGAGCTCGTCCGAAGAGGATGAAAAGGTGATCGGTCAGGATATTGAGGAAGCTGTGTCGATCGTTCGCAGCTTCGTCAACAAGCTGAACGCTCTCGCTGGCAAAGAATGGCGCGAGCTAGAAGCAATCGGCGAACAGCGTAAAGCCCGCCTCCAGCTCTTGGCAAAGCTTCGCGATCCGCAGACGGTTGATGAGAACGGGCGTTACCCGCTTGCGAAGCAGTTCAACGAAACTGCTGGCAAGCTCGCTAGGGCATGGTCACTGGCCTCCGGTAGTCCGAACGCCGTGGAATACCGCAGCGACGTTCGCTTCTACTCGGACGTGCGCAACCAGCTGATCAAGATGGAAGCTGCAGACCGCCGTGCCAATGGCGAGCCACTCAGCGAAGAGATCATCACCCTACTGAGCCAGCTCGTTGTCGAATCCACAGCATCGTCTGAAGTCATCGATGTTTACGGTGAGATCGATCGTGAGTTACCCAATCTGCAGGACTTGAACATCGAGGCGCTGGAGCTTGAGCACAAGACTGGCTCGGAAACAGCCTTGCTTATCGACGCCCTCAGACGCGGCCTTCTTCAAGAATCCCGCGCCGCCACGGACAACAATGAAGTACGTGCGAAGCAGTTCTCCGAGCGCATCCGCGAGCTGATGAACCGGTACACCAACCAGCAGCTCACCTCCGCTGAGGTGATCGCCGAACTCATCGAATTGTCCAGGGAAATCGTCGCCGAGAATAAACGTGGAGAATCCTTCACTCCTCCACTGAGCAATGATGAGCTCGCGTTCTACGATGTGATGGCAGCCAACGGTTCCGCAGATAAGGTTCTGGAAGATGAGATCCTGGCCCAGATCGCAAGAGACTTAGTGGCTACGCTGCGCCGCGACGCGAAGACTGACTGGACGGTGCGCGACGACGTTCGAGCGAAGTTAAGGCGCTCCATCAAAACTCTTCTGCGCAAACACGGCTACCCAGCAGAGAAACGAAGCGAAGCAGTCGTTCTGGTGTTGGAGCAAATGGAGCGCTTCTCGCCGCGCTGGTCAGAAGCAGCTTAAGACTGAAAGGAACTAAGGGCGAGCTATGGTGAAACCCCGGCATCCCTCCGTAGATATAGAGAATCGTATTGTCGCTTTACAAACTCAGGCTTTGCTGCGTGTACTCCGAACTTTCAATTTACGCGTCGAAACCTTAGCCAAAGAAGCTGATTCAGCTAACTATCAAGTGTTCTTGGAACGAGAGTTGAGGACATTTGAGACGCAAATCAGCGAGATTCTGCGCGGTACTAAGCAAGCTGAGTTCCGGCAACGCATCGAGTCTGAGATCGAAAAGGAAAAACTTGAAGCGGCGGAACTAGGAAACGATTTCTGTACCGAATCTGATCCTAATCCGCCGACAATAATCGATTCGAAGCGTGAAGATCCCTACGCACTCGCCCAGATAATTGTTGACTCGGAAGCAGTGGAAGCTCGTCAAAAATACGAGCACGACCGAGAGATCCTTTTAAACCAGCTAAAAGAAATTCGCGACGGACAAAGACCCGATTCAGAGAAGACTTCTATTACGTCTGGGCTCGACGACGTAGAACGAAACTATTCTCGGGTTTGGCGGCACCTAGAATCGGGCAAACGAGGGGCCGAGATACTCAGAAAGCTTGAGACTGAATCCTCGAGAAAAGGCCGCGGCTTAAGCCGGAAGAACCGAGGACAACCTAAAGCACCGAAAACTCGTATAAAACAGCGATCTTCTCGGACCGACTTCGAGAAAGCGATTCAAAATCTGCGCGCAGCGGAACGCGCGATGGAAAGACAGATCCGGCACGATCGTTCTATACAGTCTCTCTTTTACTCTTACCCAAGTAAGACCAATAGCACATCGGACGACCGGATATACATGTCTTCTGGGATGCCGAACCCAAGAGGAAAGAAGTAAAACTCCCGCTCCGACGAAGGAGAGAATAGATGTTGCGAGATGAGACGCAAGACAGCAAAGAAACAAGCCAAGAAGTTAAGCTACGAGGAAAGACATCCCGATAGAGCTGCCGCACGACGAGCTCGCTTTTACGTCCCACTCACCGAGGAGGAAAGAAGGGAACTCTTAACAGGGGCACAATCGAAAAAGAAGTCCAAAAACACCAAAAGTCGGTCCGGTAAGAGCTCAAGCGTTTGGACCATCTCCGGAGGTCTGCCAGGACAAGGAAAACGACGGTAGCGGGAACATGCATCCACCGCACTCTGAATTCATTCCGGAAAAGTGAGCGCCTCTGGATGTGCTGGATGTGCGCGAGGTAGAGCCCGCGAGTTGCTATCGGTCTGTCCCGTTTGAAACTTTCGAGGCAGTCTCAGCATCGGATCGAGACACCCCTCTAAGGATGTCTTGAAGAACGTGGGGCCACTCCACAACCTAGCCGTTGCCCGTGTGTCTTGGACGCTAGTGCCCGCGCGGCTGGTCGATGGGCTTGCCGTCCTCGAAGTAGGTGCGGACGTGGTTGTCGAAGACGGACAGGGCGGCGCCGATGGCCATGTGCATGTCCAGGTACTGGTAGGTGCCCAGACGGCCACCGAAGAGGACCTTGTTGTCGCGGGATTCGGCGGCGGCGAGACGTCGATAAGCTTCTAGCTTCGAGCGGTCCTCGGGCGTGTTGATCGGGTAGTAGACCTCGTCGTCGTCCTCGGCGAAACGGGAGTACTCCTTGACGATGACGGTCTTGTCGTCGCCGTAGTCGCGTTCCGGGTGGAAGTGGCGGAACTCGTGGATGCGGGTGTAGGGGACATCGGCGTCGTTGTAGTTCATCACCGGGGTGCCCTGGAAATCGCCGGTGTCGAGGACTTCTTTCTCGAAGTCGAGGGTGCGCCAGCCGAGGCGGCCTTCAGAATAGTCGAAGTAGCGGTCGAGCGGGCCGGTGTAGACCACCGGGGCATCCGGGGACTCGGCGCGGATTTGGTCGCGGACGTCAAACCAGTCGGTGTCGAGCTTGACGTCGATGAGCTCGGAGGAAGCCATCTTCTCCAGCCAGGCGGCGTAGCCGTCGACGGGCAGGCCCTCGTACTTGTCGTTGAAGTAGCGGTTGTTGAAGGTGTAGCGCACTGGCAGGCGGGAGATGATCTCCGGCGGCAGGTCGGTCGGGTCGGTCTGCCACTGCTTGGCGGTGTAGTGCTTGACGAATGCCTCGTAGAGCGGCTTGCCGATGAGAGCGATGCCACGCTCCTCCAGGTTGGTGGCCTCGGCCGGGTCCTTGCCTTCGCGCTGCTCCTCGATGAGCGCCTTCGCCTCGTCAGGGCTGTAGTAGCGGCCGAAGAACTGGTTGATCAGGCCCAGGCCCATCGGGAACTGGTATGCCGTGCCGTCGTGCATGGCGAACACGCGATGCTGGTAATCCGTGAAATCGGTGAAACGGTTGACGTACTCCCACACGCGGTCGTTGGAGGTGTGGAAGAGGTGGGCGCCGTACTTGTGGACCTCAATGCCGGTCTCAGGATCGGCTTCGGAGTACGCGTTGCCGCCTAAGTGGGCACGCTTTTCGACGACAAGAACGCGCTTGCCCAATTCACTCGCTGCTTGCTCGGCAATGGTGAGGCCGAAGAACCCGGATCCGACGACGATGAGGTCATAAGTCATAGGCCCAAGGCTAGCGGGGCCGGCAGTCGGGGATAGGCGCACACGCGACACGCCGACAATCACATTGCTAACAATTTTAACATCCGTACCTTACGATCTAGATTAGTCACAGCTGTAACTATCGAATCAGGAGCGATCACCGTGAAACAACGACGTCGGCTGAATCCGGCTTCTGCCCGGAAAACCCCGGTCCTCGCGGCCGTCACCTCCGTCGCGCTCGTCGCCGCAGGCGCGTTCGGCGGCAACGAGATCCTCAAGACCCAGGACGTGGGCGGCGGCGAGGTGAATGTCACCAGCTCGTCCGCCTCCTTCGGCGACGGCGAAAACGTCGTGGTCGATGACGCGGCCATCGCGACGCAGGGCGAGGGCGATGAACCGCGCACCGTGAAGGAATTCACTCGCGACGAGGAATTCTCCATCTTCGGCCTCACGTGGACCGGCGACCGCGATATCGCGGCCTACGTCCGCGCGCAGCGTGCCGACGGCTCGTGGTCGGAGTGGTACCACATGCAGCCGGAACCCGGCCCGGAGGGATCGGAGATCCAGGGCACCGAGCCGATCTACGTCGAGCCGTCGAAGAAGATCCAGGTGTCCACCGCTAACGTCGACCTGGGCGACACGAACATCGATACAGCCACAACCGTCACCGACCAGGACGAGATCCCGGACGTGCCGGGGGAGCCGGAACAGCCGGAACAGCCGGCGCTTGACGACGAATCGCTGCCGAGCCCGGACGTCGTCGACCTTCCGACCGTGCCGGAGCATGGCGCGGCGGCCGCCATGGGCGACCTGCCGCGCGCCCTGCCGTCCAACCTGGGCGACATCGCGCCGGTCGCGGACGTCGAAGAACTCGGCGACGAAGCGCCAGCTGAGGCACCGGCAGACGCTCCGGCCGAAGCTCCCGGCCCGGTCACCAATGCCGGCGACCTCGAAGCCGTGTTCATCGACGGCGGCGAGGGCACGGTGGACGGCGACATCGCTCCCGCGCAGTCCAACGCCAATGGCATGCCGCGCGTCGTGTCCCGCTCCTCCTGGGGCGCGGGCCGAAGCAGCAACCCGACCTACACCGAGCCTGTGAAGGCCGCGACTGTGCACCACACCGCGGGCTCGAACAACTACTCGGCAGCGCAGGCACCGGGCGTCATGCGAGGCATCTGGCAGTACCACGCCGTCACCCGCGGCTGGGGCGACATCGGCTACAACGCGCTGGTGGACAAGTACGGCAACATCTACGAGGGCCGCGCCGGTGGCCTGGACCGCGCTGTCGAGGGCGCGCACGTCGGCGCCTTCAACAAGCACACCTTCGGCGTGTCCATGATGGGCGACTACAGCACCGCCACCCCGACGCAGGAAGCGCTCAAGGCGATGGGCGAGATCATCGGCTGGAAGGCGTCCGTGGCCAAGTTCGACCCGACCGGCAAGTCCTACCTGCAGGCGAACTTCAACTTCGGCGGCTCCAAGTACAGCGCGGGCCAGGGCGCGACGTTCCCCAACATCAACGCCCACCGCGACTTCCACTACAACGACTGCCCGGGCGACAACCTGTACGCGCAGATGGACACCATCCGCCGCTACGCCAAGGACAAGTACAACCAGGTCAACAGCGGCAACACCTCCCCGTGGCAGCCGTCCACACCGAACACGGGCAACTCGAACAACGACTCGAGCGGTAATTCCGGCAACACCGGTAACGTCTCGAACGGCGACGGCTCCGCCACCACGATCAATAACCTGGCCAACACCTCGAGCCAGATCTCCTTCGAGAAGGTGCTCTCCGGTGACCCGGAAGCCATCGCCGCTGCTGCGGGCACGGTCGCGGGCGCGCTCCTGCTGGCGGCGGCGGCGAACGATATGCTGCCGAGCCAGGTCGAGCAGATCGCGAACTTCGAGGTCCTGCCCGGCATGACCTTGAGCAGTATGCGCCCGCTGGTCGGCCAGGTCGTCGACCTCGTCGGCAGCGACGAGGCGAAGGCCACCTGGGGCAGGCTCGAGCCGGTGCTGGGCCAGCTCGACGGCATCATCCAGGGCGTGGGCGGCGACGAGTACGCCTTCTTCGAAAGGGGCATCGCGATCCTCAGCAGCGGTGGCGAAGAGATCGTCATGTCGGAGAAGATCGCCAACGCGTGGCTGAAGCAAGGTTTGGATCTCGGCCCGCTGGGTCGCCCGGTCAAGAGCGACGACGCAGCGAATAACGGTGACGTCCGCGTCGAATTCGAGCGCGGCAACATCACCTACACGGCGAACACGGGCAACGTGGACGTGAACGTCGAGAGGTAATTAGGCGAGATCGAGGGAGCGGGCGACCGCTTCCTCCCACAGAGAAATGAGCCGGTCCCGGTCGGGGCCGGCCATTTCGCTTTCCCAGGTGGTTTCGCCGCCAAGACTGAGCGGCTTCTGCGCGAAACCGGCGCCGACGCAGGCGGCGCCGGCAGCACCCATGACTGTGGTCTCCATATTGTCTGGGCGCACCACATTCGCTCCGAGGGCATTGGCCTGCATTTGCATGAGCAGGTCGTTGCCGGTCATGCCGCCGTCGACACGCAAGCTATCCACCGTGATGCCGGAATCTGCCTCCATGGCGCGCACGACCTCGACGGTCTGCAAGCAGGTCGCGTCGAGCGCGGCGCGGGCGATGTGGCGGCGGTCGGTGAACCGCGTGATGCCGGTGATCACGCCGCGGGCGTCGGGGCGCCAACGCGGGGCGAACAGGCCGGAGAAGGCGGGGACGATCACCACACCGGCGGAATCCTCGACCTGGGAAGCGAGCTCCTCCGATTCAGCGGCGGACGCCAGGATGCCAAGCTGGTCACGCAACCACTGGATCAGCGAGCCGCCGACCGCGACAGAACCCTCCAGCGCGTAGACCGGCGGCTTGCCCGCCTGCTGGTAAGCGACGGTGGTGAGCAGGCCGTGGTCGGAGAACTGCGCCTCGTCGCCGGTGTTGAGCAGCATGAACAGGCCGGTGCCGTAGGTCATTTTGGCCTCGCCTTCTTTGAGGCAGCCCTGGCCGAACAGCGCGGCCTGCTGGTCGCCGAGTACGCCCGTGATCGGCACATCGCGGTTGCCCTTCTTGCGGCGCATCGCGCCGAACGAGCCGAAACTGGGGCGGATCTCCGGCAGGATCGCGCGCGGCACGCCGATCTCCTCGCACAGGTCCTCGTCCCACTCGAGGGTCTCCAAATCCATCAGCAACGTGCGCGATGCGTTGGTCACGTCGGTGACGTGCTGAACGCGGCTTCGGGTGGTGAACAGGTCGAACATGCCTCCCTTCTTCCCGCGGTGCGCGCCGCCAGTGAGATTCCAGATCAGCCACGTGTCCACGGTGCCGGCGAGCAGCTCGCCTTTCTCCGCACGCTCGCGCGCACCCTCGACGTTGTCCAGGATCCACGCCCACTTCGGTCCCGCCGGGTACGAGTTGGCCAGCAGGCCCGTTTTGCGCATGTAGCGGTCCTTCGGGGCACCCTCCGGACCGAATTCCTCGGTGCGGGTGTCCTGCCAGCAGATCGCGTTATATATCGGCCGGCCTGTCTTCTTGTCCCAGATCACAGCGGTTTCACGCTGGTTGGTCAGGCCGACGGCGTCGACGTCTTCGAGCTCCAGGTCGGCGTCGACAAGCGCCTCGGACAGTGCGCGGCGCGTGTTGCGCCAGATCTGCCGCGGGTCGTGCTCGACCCAGCCTTCTCGCGGCATGATCTGATCGTGCTCGAATTGCGCGGTACCCACCACGTCGCCGTCGACGGTGGTGATGTAGCAGCGGGTGGACGTGGTGCCTTGGTCGATGGCGGCGATGAACGGCATGGGGCTATTTAACCGTACGGACTAGAACCATTGCTCGATGACGCGTGCGAGCCCGAAGTCGTCGTTCGACGCGGTGGTCGCATCGGCGGCGTCGTGCACGATCGGTGCGGCGTTGCCCATGGCCACGCCCGTGCCGGCCCAGGCGAGCATCTCGATGTCGTTGGGCATGTCGCCGAACGCGATGACGTCCCGCGGGTCGATGCCCAGCTCAGCGGCCACGATGGACACGCCGGCGGCCTTGTTGATGCCCGGCGCGCTGACTTCGAGCAGCCCGTCGTTCATCGAGTACGTCACGTGCGCGCGCTGCGGGTCGACGGCGGGGGCAACGAGGTCGAAAAGTTCGGCAGAGGTCATCGCCTTATGCCGCACAAGGATTTTCGCCGCGGGCACGGATACGAGTTCGCCGACGTCGACGACGCCGTAGCCGATATCCCACAGATCCGTACTATAACCAGGGGTGATAAGAAAGCACTGGTCTTCCGGGTCGAAGGCCGAGTCGCCGACGCGCTCCACACCGAAACCGTACTCGCCGCGACCTGCCAACACATCAGCGGCCGTGCGCGCGATCTCGCCGAGGGTCTCCGGGTGGAGCTCGTGGCGGTGGAGCACGTCGTCGTGCGAGGGATCGTAGACAACAGCGCCGTTCGCGCAAACGCACATCGGGGTGAACGGCAGCTGGTCGAGCACCGGCGCCAGCCACCTGTGCGGCCGGCCCGTGGCCAGCGCGACCTTCGTCCCGGCGCGCACAGCACGGGTGAGCGCATCGCGCAGACGCGGGCTCACTCGGCCGTTGCTGTCCAGCAGCGTGCCGTCGATGTCGCTCACAATCAGCTTCGGCGCCACCACGTTCTACCTCCCAGTTTCCAGCTCGGCATACAGCTCGCGCGCTTCAATGAGCAGCTTATCGACGGCCCCTTTCAGCCTCTCCGTCGCCTCCTCTGCCGTGCCCGAGACATCCACCGGTTCACCGATGACCGTGACCACCGGCAGGTGCGCGCGCCCCATTTCCTTGGGGCCGCTTCTGACCCAGAATTTCTGCGTGCCCCAGGTAGCGATGGGAATCAGGGGTGCGCCGGAGGCCTGCGCGATGCGGGCCGCACCGGTCTTGAAGCGGCCCAATTCCAGCGATTCGGACAGGGTTCCTTCGGGGTAGATGCCGATGAGCTCGCCCTCCCCCAACCGGCGCACCGCTTCGTCGACGCTGCCGGCGCCCAGCGACCGGTCGACCTCCACGTGGCCGACGGCGCGGGAGACGGGCCCCATGAGCCAGTGGTCGAACAGCTCTTTTTTGACCATGTACCGCGTCGGGCGGCGACCGCGCAGCAGGCCGGGCAGCGCCCCGGAAATGAAGTCGTAGTAACCGATGTGGTTTCCCGCCACGATCGTCGGCCCTTCAGCGGGCACGTTCTCCAGGCCGTGGACATAGAACTTCGCGTCTTGAAGACGCAGAAGAGGAACGACGGTCGCCCTGATCAGCCGGTACATGTATTCGCGACGCCACCCGGGCTGCACCGGCGTGACCGGGGCGTCCTCGGGAACCAAGAAGACGTGGCTGTCGGCGCGGTAGCCCTGGGGCACACTCATCAGGAGCCGCCTTTGGCCTGTTTCGCCTGCTTGACTTCTTTCGCCTTGCGCTTCTCCTCGCGCTCGCGGGCGAGAATCTCATTCGCTTCCTCGAGCGTGGGGGCAGACCCGCCGCGGGAGACCGGCATCCAGTCCAGACCGTCCGGGAACGGGCCGAAACGGTGCTCGTACTCGTCCCGGTTGGCGTTGAGAAGCTCCTGCATTGCGTCCTTGACGCGCTGCGTGTCGCTCTCCGGGTCGCCGGTGGCGGTGACAGGCTCGCCGTAGGAGACGATGATCGGCGTCTTCGAACGCCCGAGGTTTTTCTTCAGATCCTTTGTGAGCAGGCGCTGGGAACCCCAGATCACCGTCGGGATCATCGGCACGCCGGCCTCGTGGGCGATGCGCGCCACACCCGTTTTGAAGTCGGCCAACTCAAAGGAGCGGGAGATCGTCGATTCCGGGAAGATGCCCACAAAACCACCGCTGCGCAGCCACTTCACTGCTTCCGTGATGGACGCCGCACCGGCCGCGCGATCGACCGGGACGTGCTTCATGCCGCGCATGAGCGCGCCGACGACCTTCATATCGAAGACTTCTTTTTTCGCCATGAACCGCACCAGGCGGTTGCCGCGCAGGTGCGGGCCGATGCCGGCGATGATGAAGTCGTAGTAGCCCGTGTGGTTGATCACGAACAGAGCGCCGTCCTCGGTGGGGACGTTCTCCGCGCCGTTCACGTAGAACTGCAGACCCTGGGCCTGCATGATCTTCTTGAAGCCGCCGATGATGCCCTGGTAGAAACGCTCTTTCGATTCCACCGGGTGCGGCGCGGGACGCTCGAAGTCGTCCGGGACATTGAACAAGCCGTGGAACCTGCGCATGGTGTGTTTACCCCTTCTTCGGCGTCAGGACGTCTTTGCCCACCCACGGGCGGAGTGCTTCGGGGACGGCCACGGAGCCGTCGGCACGCTGGTTATTCTCCAGGATGGCGACGAGCCAGCGCGTGGTCGCCAGCGTGCCGTTGAGCGTCGCCGCGGTCTGCGTCTTGCCGTCGCCGTCGCGGTAGCGGGTGCCCAAGCGGCGGGCCTGGAAGGTCGTGCAGTTCGAAGTCGAAGTCAGCTCGCGGTAGGTGCCCTGCGATGGGACCCACGCCTCGGTGTCGTACTTGCGGGCGGCAGAGGAGCCGAGGTCGCCAGCCGCGACGTCGATGATGCGGTACGGCACCTCGACGGCGGCGAGCATCTCGCGCTCGAGCCCGAGGAGCTTCTGGTGCATCTCCTCCGCGTCCTCGGGTTTGCAGTAGGCGAACATCTCGAGCTTGTCGAACTGGTGGACGCGCAGGATGCCCTTCGTGTCCTTGCCGTACGAGCCCGCCTCGCGGCGGAAGCAGGAGGACCAGCCGGCGTACAGCAGTGGGCCGTCGGACAGGTCGATGATCTCGTCGCGGTGGTAGCCCGCCAGCGCCACCTCGGAGGTGCCCACCAGGTACATGTCGTCGCGCTCGAGGTAGTAGATTTCCTCGTCGTGCGCGTCGAGGAAACCGGTGCCCGCCATGATCTCGGGGCGCACCAGCACTGGCGGAACCATGACCTTGAAGCCGGCCTCGCGCGCCTTCTGCGCGGCCAGCATCAGCATGCCCAGCTGCATCCACGCGCCGTCGTCGACGAGGTAGTAGAAGCGCGCGCCGCCGACCTTCGTGCCGCGCTTCATGTCGATGATCCCCAGCGCTTCGCCCAGATCCAGGTGGTCTTTGACCTCGAAATCGAATTCCGGCACCTCGCCGACATGCTCGAGCACGACGAAGTCTTCCTCGCCGCCGGCAGGGGCATCTTCCACGATGTTCGCAATGCGGTATTGCAGCTTTTCGACGTCCGCTTCCGCCGCCTTCTGCTCCTCTTCTGCCGCCTTGACCTTCTCCTTCAGCTCATTGGAGCCCTCCAGGAGTGCGGGGCGGTCTTCGGGAGCGGCCTGGCCGATCTTCTTGCCGAATGCCTTCTGCTCGGAGCGCAGCTCATCCGCTTTCTGGATGCTGGCGCGGCGCTTCTCGTCGGCGGCCAGGAGCTGGTCCACCAGCGCCGGGTCTTCGCCGCGGGCCTGCTGGGACGCGCGGGCAACGTCGGGGTTTTCACGCAGAAACTTCAGATCGATCACGGATACCAACCCTACCCCGTGGGATTAACGCGTGGCCCCACATAAGGCATGATGTAAACCATGGCTGCACAGAAATCTTCTCTGAGCACATCCGGCCTGCGCACCATTGTGGTGGCGATGCTGGCCGGAGCTCTCGGCGTGGGCACCTACGCCGCAGCGACGGACTATGCCGTCAGCGACGAAGCGGGCGAGGCCCCCGTCGGACCAGCGCAGCAGACGGCGATGGTCGACGAAGAGCCCACCCCTTCCTTCACCGCCGCAGACCGTGGCGCGTGCCTGACCTGGGATGTCGGCCCGGACGGGACGGTCACGGGGTTCACGGAGACGGACTGCAATAACGAGCACCGCTTCGAGGTGTCCTCGCGCGAGGACCTGAACACGTATCCGACGGCGGAATTCGGCCCGAATTCAGAGGCCCCGAACCCGACTCGCCAGGCGCAGCTGCGCGAGGAGCTGTGCCAGACCGCCTCCATCAGGTACCTGAACGGCCGCTACGACCCGTCCGGCCGCTACTCAATCGCCCCGATCCTGCCCCCGGCAGAGGCCTGGGCGAAAGGAGACCGCACCATGCTCTGCGGTCTGCAGGAGACAGATACCGACGGCACCCCGATCCTCACCACGGGGCACGCCGCCGAACAGGACCAGGCCCGCGTGGCCGAGCCGGGCACCTGCGAAGTCACCGACGAGGCGAATAACCTGCGCGCCGTGGACTGCGCCGAACCGCACCACATCGAGGTGACCGAGATCGTCGACCTCGCCCCCGTCTTCGCCGACCGCACCCCCTCCCCGGAGGACCAGGACAAGCACCTCGACGGTGTCTGCGCCAAGGCCGCCGAGAACTACCTGGGCAATGAGGAGAACCTGTACCAGTCCACCCTGCAGGTGTACTGGGGCACCATCTCCACCCAGGCGTGGGACGGCGGCAGCCGGTCTGTGAATTGCGGCCTAGTCGCGCCGAAGGACGGCAAGTTCGCCCCGATCACCGGGACCGCCAAGGACGGACGCGAGGCGCTCAAGGTCGACGGCCAGACCCCGAAGGCCCCGCCGGCGCGCCGCCCGCTGCGCGAGGAGCAGAAGAAGCAGCAGGAAGCGGAAAATAACGCCCCCGCGGGCGCCAGCCCGGCCGCCGCACCATGATAGTGCCGGTCAGCGACGAGGTTTTCGAGGGCATGATCAACGACGCCCTCGACGAGATCCCCGAGGATTTCGCACGCCACATGACCAATATGGTCGTGCTGGCGCGGCCCTACAACGAGGACAATCCCGAGCTACTCGGCCTTTTCGAGGGCGTTCCCCTGACCGAGCAGCGCTCCAACCACACCGGGTTCCTGCCCGATGCGGTGTTCATCTACAAAGACGCCCTCGAGGATCTCTGCTCCGACGAAGAGGAGCTACGCCACGAGGTGAAGGTGACCGTCTTCCACGAGGTCGGCCACTATTTCGGGCTCGAGGAGCACGAACTCCACCACCTGGGCTGGGGCTAGCTCGACTCTCCAGGCAGCGGGTACTCCGCCCAGCGGACCACGCGCCACTGGCCGAAATCCTCCACCGGATCGCCGGTCGGGCCCGCCGCCGGGTCGATGACCAGGTACTGGCAGTTCGGCAGGTAGCTCGCCTCCGCGAAGCCCGGGTCGATCTCGCAGGCGTTCGCGGCGAACGCACGGATCGCGCCGCCGTGGGACACGGCCACGGTCGTTCCCTCCTGCGCGGCGTACGGGAGAAGACCGCCCTTGTAGCGGGAAAGGAAGAGGTCGAGGGTGTCGCCTCCGTCGATAAGCGCCTCAAGCTCGCGGCGGTAGAAACGGCGGAATGCGGTCAAGTACTGTTCGTGCGCCTCGCGCGAATTGCGCATCTCCCACCGTCCCGCGTGGACTTCCTGGATGCCCTCGACGGCGGGAATGTCGGAAAAGCGCCCGCCGAATCCGATCTGCGCCGTCTGCTTCGCGCGCGTGGCCAGAGACGAAATCACGCGGTCGACCTCGTAGGCGCCCAGGATCTCCTCGCCCGCGGCCTTGGCTTGCTCGCGGCCGAGCTCCGTCAGCTCGGCACCGGGGAGAAGCGTGTCCAGCTTGTGGTCCACGTTCGACGTGGTTTGTCCGTGGCGCAGCAAGATCAGCATGAGGTTCCTTCCCGGGCCGCGCGGACCCATTGTTCTGCCTGTTCGAGTCGTTGCGGGTCGACGATGCGGTCCTCGCCACCGCCGTCGAAGCGCGGCCAAGAGCCCAGGAACGCGATGGTGGACGCGCGCAGCCACAGGGAGCGCAGCGCCTCTGCGACGGGGACATCGTCGATGTGGCCCACGAGGTCGACGTAGAAGTTGTAGGTGTTCGCCGCCTCACGTGTCGGGCGGGACTCGATGCGGGTGAGATCCACGCCGCGGTAGGCGAATTCCTGCAGCGCGCCGACTAGCGTGCCCGGCTCGTTGGGCAGCTGGAACACCACCGACGTGCGGTCGTTGCCCGTGCGCTTCGTGGGCACACCGACGGGCCCGGCCAGCACGAAACGGGTGCGCGCCTCGCGCAAGTCCGCGATGCCTTCCGCGTGGACGTCCAGCCCGAACAGGTCCGCGGCCCGGCGCGGGGCGGCTGCCACATCAGCCTCGCCCTCAGCAACGGCTTTCGCGGCGGCGGCATTCGACGACGCGGCGGAAAACGGCACGCCGGGCAGGTTCTCCTCCAGCCAGCGGCGGACTTGGCGGTGGGCGACCGGGTGCGTCGAAAAGCGTTGTGCGTCGCTCAACGAAAAGCCCGGACGCGTCATGACAGCGAAGCTGATGGGCAGCTCCACCTCGCGGTAGATCATCACCCCGCCGCCCTCGACGAAAGCGTCGGACGTGCTGGTCACCGCGCCGTCGACAGAATTCTCGATGGCCACCACGGCGTACTGCGCGCGGCCTTCGCGCACCGCGTTCAGCGCCTCCGACGGCGAATCGACGGGCAGCGGCTCAATTTCGCCTGAAATGTGGTCGCGGAACAGCCACAACGCTTCCTCAGTGAACGTCCCGGCTGGCCCCAGGTACGCAACGCTCGTCGTGCTCATGCTTCCACAGCCTACAGTTGACCCATGACCACCGACCGGCGCCGCCTCACGCTCGAGGTTCTCCTCGTCCTCACCGTCACTTTCGGCATGTCCGGCGTGCGCGCGGGGCTCAAGCTTATCGACGCCACACTGTCCCCCACCCCTCTCAACCACCAGCGCACGGTGCTCAACGACTCCGCCTCCTCACTTTCCTGGCTCGACGTCGCCCTGCAGCTCGCCTCAGCCGCGACGTTGCTGGCCTGGGGTGGTTTAGCGTTATTCCTCCTCGGTGTCTCCCTGCCCCGCCCCCGCTGGCGCGACTGGGCGTGGGGTGCCGGCCTGGCCGCTCTCATCGGCATCCCCGGCCTGGCCCTGTACGTCGTGTCCCTGCACATGGGCTGGACGAAAGAGATCGTCCCCGCCACCGACACCGCCAAAGTCCCCCTCCTGCTCCTCTGGTCCGCCGCCAACGCATTCGCCGAGGAGACCGTCGTGGTGATGTGGCTGCTCACCCGTCTCAAGCAGCTGCGCGCCCCCGTCGCCGGCGCGATCGCCGCCTCCGCTGTCTTGCGCGGGACGTACCACCTCTACCAAGGGTTTTCCGCCGGAATCGGCAATATCGCCATGGGCGTCATCTTCGCCTACTTTTACCACCGCACCGGCAAAATCTGGCCCCTCATCCTCGCCCATTTCCTCATCGACGCCGTCGCTTACCTCGGCTACCTCTTCCTCGACCTGGGATGGCTGGGGGTGTGACTGTGCAGCTTTCTGGGCTGCCGCAAAACCCCAGGAACTATGCAACGCATAGCTGCACAGTGGTCGGCCGTGGTGTGTGCGGTCCAAACGCTTGTCCGCCTACCGGCCTGTCCGCCTGCCGCCCGGCCGCCGCATCGGCACACGCATGAACTGCCGTGCATGAACCGACCCACATGAGTATTTCTGCATGAACCGAGAAGAAGACCGAAAATCCAGCGGAACTGCCCCGCCGACACTCGATTCATGCGGATCCACACATGCAAGTCAGTTGAGGCTGACCGAATACAGCTTTGGCAAAGCCTGCAAAGGACCGCCGCCGCAAAACCAGGGACTATGCAGGGCATAGCTGTAGACGAAGATTCGGCAGACCGCGGCGACTATGCAGCGCATAGTCCCTCGCTACGAAACCCCAGGAACTATGCAGCGCATAGTCCGGTAGAGTTCCCTGCTGTTACGGCCGTTAAATACTGGGACTCGTGGTGCCGAGGTTTAAGATGTACCCCATGTCGACGACCCCGCACTCCAACGACCCCCGGGACAACCCGGGGGACTTTCTCGTGGGCAAAGACGGGAAGCCGCTGATCGATAGGTACGGCCGGCCGATCCGGAAACGGTCAGCGAGCCAGCCGCCAGCAGCTGAGCGGCCGGAGCGCACGGTGCGACCCGAGCGAACCGTACGACCCAAACGCACAGTGCGACCTGAGAGAGGCGAGCGCCCTGTACGGGAGACTCTCCAGCCGAGGCAACCGCAGCCGAGGTCCTCGCAGCCCCGCCAGTACATGCCGCGGGAGACCTCCTACGAGCCCAGGCGCACGCCGTTGGTTAGCGAGCAGCAACGAAGGGCGGCCAGGTCGCGCCAGCGCGAGCAGCGCCGGGAGCCGCAGTTGGAGCTGTCGCCGGAACGGCGCGTGCGGCCAGAGCGGCCGGCGCCGCAGCCGAAGCGGAAGCCGCGGCCGAAGCTGCGTGTTCCGCGCCCGCGCGCAGGGTGCATCCCGACGCTTTTGTCGCTGCTGATCGTCTTCGTCATCGCTGGCGGCCTATTTGTGGACGCGCGGCTGACGCGCGTGGACGCGTTCCCGGACAACCCAGTTCCCAATACCGCGGGCACGAACTGGCTCATCGTCGGTTCGGACTCGCGTGAAGGTCTCAGCGAGAAAGACGTGGAGCGGTTGGGCACTGGGGGCGATATCGGCACCGGACGCACGGACACCATCATGATCATGCACATCCCCAACGGCGGGAAAGCGACGCTGGTGTCGATCCCGCGCGACTCCTACGTCGAGATTCCCGGGTACGGCATGGACAAGATCAACGCGGCATTCGCGTTCGGCGGGCCGAAGCTTCTAGCCGAAACGGTTGAAAACGCGACGCACCTGCGCATCGACCACTACGCAGAGATCGGCATGGGCGGTCTCGCCGGCATCACCGATGCGGTCGGAGGCGTGGAGCTGTGCCCGACGGAGCCGATCAACGACCCGCTGGCGCAGCTCAATATCCAGGCAGGCTGCCAGACGATGGACGGCCCCACGGCGCTGGGCTACGTGCGCACCCGCGCGACAGCAATGGGCGACCTCGACCGCGTGCAGCGGCAGCGTGAATTCGTCGGCGCGCTCATGAAGAAGACTATGTCGCCGACGGTGCTGCTCAATCCGTTCCGCCTTGTGCCCGTAGCGCTGCGAGGCAGCAGCATGTTCATCGTCGGCGACGGCGACCACGTCTGGCACCTCGCGCGCATGGCATTCGCGCTGCGCGGAGGGGTGAACACGGAAACGGTGCCGTTCGGAAACTTCATCGACACCGACGTGGGCAGCGTCCTCGTGTGGGACGACGCGGCCGCGGAGCAGCTCTTCGCCGGGTTGCGCTAGACGCACGAAGAGCTAATCGACGCGCTGTGCAGGCGTCTCCTGCACGACGCCCACCGGCTCCTCCGGCAATTTGTGGCGGCCGGTGAGGTAGTACATCGCCACGCACAGCACGCTGAACGCGAGGCCGACGAAGAATGCGCCGCGGAACTCGGGCAGCCAGACCATGATCCCAAAGGTGAACAGGATGAAGAAAACGGCGAAGTACTGGCCGTACGGGAACAGCGGGGTCTTGTAGTCGAGGGCTGCGACCTCTTCGGCGGTCAAGGACCGGCGGGAGGCGAGGTGCGCGAGCAGGATCATCAGCCACACGAAGATGGTGGCGAAGGTGGCCAGAGAGGCGATGACGCTGAAGATGCGTTCCGGCATCAGTGTGTTGGCGATGACACCGATGACCATCACGAGCATCAGGATCACCGTTGTCATGACAGGCACGTCGCGGACGGTCCGTGCCATGACGCGGGGCGCGAGGTTCTGCTTCGCTAGGCCAGTGAGCACGCGGCCAGCGCCGAAGAGGTCCGCGTTGATGGCGGACAGCGCGGCGGTGATGACCACGAAGTTCAGCAGGCCGGCGGCCCAGTTCACCCCGAGGGTGGAGAAGATCTGCACGAAGGGGGATTCATCGCCGGTGATCGTGCGCCACGGGTTGATCATGAGGATGACCAGGATGGACAGCACGTAGAAGAGCAGGATGCGCACCGGCACAGTGTTGACCGCTTTCGGCACAGCTGTCTTGGGGTCGGTCGCCTCGCTACCGGCCACGCCGATGATCTCTGTGCCGCCGAAGGCGAAGAGCACGAGGATGAACGATGCGACCATGCCGGTGAAACCGTTGGGGAAGAATCCGCCGTCGTTGACCAAGTTCACCGGACCGGTGGTCTCGGCGGTGGACAGGCCGAAGATGAGCACGGCCGCACCCGCGAGAATCATGGCGACCACTGCCCCGACCTTGACCACCGTAAACCAGAATTCCAGTTCACCGAAGGCCTTAGCGCTGGCCACATTGGCGGCACCGACGATGAGCAGGGCCGCGACGATCCACACCCAACGCGAGACATCCGGGAACCAGAAGCCCATGTAGATGCCGATGGCGGTGAGGTCCGCCAAGGCCACGATGACCATCTCGAAAGCGAACATCCAACCGGTCAGGTAACCGGCTGCGCCGCCCAGGTAGGCGCGGGTGTACTCCGCAAAAGACCCGCGGACCGGGTGGCGGACGGACATCTCGCCGAGAGCGCGGAGCAGGAAGTACACCACCGCGCCGCCGAGCAGGTAGACCAGCAGGACCGACGGGCCCGCCGCCTGGATCGCACCGGCAGAGCCATAGAACAGGCCGGTGCCGATAGCGGATCCGAGCGCGATGAAATTGAGGTGGCGCGTGCTCAAACCGGCGCGCCCTGACTGCGAAGCCATGACTGACCCCCGGGGCTTTAAATGGTGACCTGACGCGACTTGATGTTCTCCAGCTGCTTGCGCTCATCAGCAGTGAGCTGGGCATCGTTGTCGTATTCAGCCGCGATCGCGTCGTTGACCTTCTTCAGTGCGTCGCCGTAGGCGTCGGCGGCGACAGACGGGTCGAGATCGAAGACCGGAACGAGCAGGCCGTGTGTGCGGAAGGCACCGGCGAATTTGGTGCCCTCACCGAGGTTGAGCTCGCCGCGTGCGGCGATGCGAGCCAGGGCGACGAGCATCTTGCGCTCGTCTTCCTCCGGGCGGACCCAGCGGATGTGGGCCTTGCCGCCGCCCGGGTTGACCCACCAGATAGAGCCCGGCAGGTCAGTCTTGATCTCCTCGGACGGCAGCACGGCGTCGTTGGCGCGCGCGAGCGCCTGCGCCACCTGCGGGTTGCCGGCGGCGGAGTCGGTGAACCACCAGTTGAAATCGTCGTGGGAGGTAATGGACAGCTCGGCGGACTCGTCGAGCAGGGTGGTGAGCTCTGGCTGGTTGCCGTCGGCGGCGGTGGATCCCAGGGTCGCGCCCGGTTCGGCCTCGAGCACCCAGTTCAGGGCGTAAGCGAGGTCGCGGTTCGGGTTCTGGGAGTGCGACTGCACCTGGAGGGCGACGAAACGCTCGCCGCCGTCCTCCTCCGGGCGGCGCAGGGCAGCGCCGGCGCCGGGCAGCACGGTGACTATATTGACCTCGGTGCCTTTGACATCCACCGTCGCCACTGCGGAGGGGACGAATTCCTGCAGGGCGACTAGGTCGGTCTCGGCTTTGAGGCCCTTGTACGGGCGGGGGTCCTTCTGGAGTGCTTCGCGTTCTGCGGCGCGGGCCGCTAGCTTCGCCTGGCGGCGGCTCATGCCCTCAGGCAGAACTTCCTTCTTCTTGCGGTTCTTCTTGGCCATGCCGACAAATCTACCGTGGTCAGGTCACTTCCCCGTGTCCGGGGTGCTGTCTGCCGCGCGGAAAGTATCCACCGCGATGTGCGGGTGGTCGGTGGCGAACACATTGACGCCGTGTTCCCTGCACCAGCGCATGTGGTCGGGCTCGTTGACGGTCCACGTGTACGTCTTCAGACCGCGGTAGCCGAGCAGCTTCGGCTTCCCGCGCAGGTGGGCGAGAGCCGGGCCGACGCCGTAGGGGCGGGACAGCATCGTGTTGGCGGGGTTCCACTTCTTCTCGCGGAGGCGGAAGAGGTAGAAGGTCTCCAGCTCTGGTACGACGTGGGTGAAATAGCGCATCGCTGAGTGGGAGAAAGAGATGAGGTGCACGCGCGGGTCTTCCTTCATTCCGCGGTGCCAGAGGGTCCGCACGGTCTGCTCGTCCACTTCGGGGCCGAACCGGGTGGGGTGCTTGGTCTCGATGTAGATGTGCTTGTCGGGGTAATCCTGGAGGAGGTCCAACAGATCGTCGAGAAGCAAGAGCTCCTGCGGGTCGTCCTCGGTGCCGAAATTGAATTGGCGCAGCTCGGCGAGGTCCATCTTGGCGATGCGCCCGGTGCCGTCGGAAGTGCGGTTGATCAGCGCATCGTGGTGGACAACGAGACGGCCGTCGCGCGTGAGGCGCACATCGCATTCGATGCCGTGCACGCCGTCCATCTTCAGCGCTTCGTCGAATGCGCGGAGGGTGGATTCTGGGTGGAGGCCCGATGCGCCGCGGTGAGCGACGATGAGCGGGGTCGTGCTGGGTGCCGAAACCTGGGCGGAGGTGGCGATGGTCATGCCTGCGGTGTCTCCCCAAATACGCGTGCGATTTCCTTCCGACCATAGGCACGGAACTTCGCGCCCAAAAGCCCAGACGGCCCTGGTAACGGAAGTATCACGCGAAAATAACGCGCCGTTCACCTCGAGTTGGTTTAAGGCGCAACTACCGGTGCGCACAAGCGATTTTTGCCACAATAGGGCGCATGAAAATCACGCCCTTAGACGCGTCGTTCCGCTCATTCCGCACCCGTCTCGGGAACTGGGCGGAGGATGCGACAGATTCCGTAAAGCGCCTGTGGCCGCGCCGCACCCACGCGGTCCGCGCGCCGCTGTACGCGGTCGAATTGCTGGCGGATCTCACCCCCGTCGTGCGTATGTCGGGCTTGCGTAGGTTGCCCGATGATTTCGCGGCGGGCATCTTGGGCGCGGAGGTCGCGACGTGGAGCGCGATCTCACCGTCGCTGCTGCCCCACCCATGGTGGGTGACCACCGCCAATATCGCGATTTGCCAGGCGGCGGGCCACTCGGTCGGCGTCGGCGCATCGAATCTCGCTTCCTCGATCGCTACCTCGCTGAACTGGACGTATCCGCGCAAGCTGCGCCGCAAGACGGCGATGCCCGTCCAGATCGCGATGGGCACAATCACCGTCGCGGCGTACCTTTCAGCAGCTTTACGACGTTCCGAGCACGAGCGCCTCGTTGAAGACCCCACCCGCTTGGGGCCGCTGCGGACCCTCGCCGGAATTGGGCTGGGCTCCATCGGGTACGGCGCGCTTCTGCTGGCCGGCGAGGGAATCCAGGTCACGGCCGACCGTTTCAACACGGAACTGCGCCGCTGGATGCCGCCGGCCGTGTCGTGGCCGTTGGCGATCCTGGGGCTTGGCGCGCTCGGCGTCGTGCTTACTGACAAGGTGGTTGTGCGCCAGATCCTCAACTCCGCCTACCGCAACGCCGACGAGTTGAACCGCGAATTCCTGCCCGGCGCGACGAAGCCGCGGGAGCCCGAGCGCTCCGGCTCCCCGGATTCGCTCGAACGCTGGAAGTACCTGGGGCGCCAGGGGCGAGCCGTCGTCGCGGGCGGGCCACGCAAAGCGGACATCCAGAAGGTGCTCGGCAGCGAGGCCGAGGAGCCGATCCGCGTGTTCATCGGGCTCAAGGACCGCAGTCCGGAAGAGCAGGCTCAGATGGCGCTGAAGGAAATGGACCGCACGGACGCCTGGTCGCGCAAAGCCATCGCGGTGTTGTCCTCGGCGGGCACGGGGTGGATCAACGACTTCCACACTTCCGGCTTCGAGTTCTTGAACCGGGGCGACTGCGCGATTGTGGCGCAGCAGTACTCGTTCATGCCGTCAGCGTATTCGTACGCTTCCGACCGCGAAGTGCCCGTGCGCAGTTCGGAGGTGCTCATAGGGGCAATTCGGGAACGCCTCGCTGAGATGCCGGAAGAGGAACGGCCTCGCCTCTACGTCGGTGGCGAGTCCCTCGGCGCCTACGGTGTCGCGGATTCTTTCGACAGCGTCGACGCTCTGCTGGACCGCGTCGACGGCGGCGTGTTCACCGGCACACCGGGCTTCACCGCGCGCCACATCCAGCTGACCCAGAACCGCGACCACGGCAGCCCGGAGCGCCTGCCGGTCGTCGACGGGGGCCGGAATGTGCGCTTTACTGCCCACCCGGACCACCTGGAGCACACCTACGACGGCAGCAACTACGAGCAGGAATGGGAATTCCCCCGCGCCGTTTTCGCGCAGCACGCCTCCGACCCTGTGGTGTGGTGGGATTGGTGGCTGTTCATCCGCAAGCCGGACTGGCTGCGCGAGCCGGGCTCACGCGGTGTGAAGGCACCGGAAGCGCAGCACGTCGATGTTCTGCAGAATATGCGGTGGGTGCCGTTCATCACCGGCTGGCAGGTCGGCGTCGACCAGTTGACCTCCCAGCAGCAGCCGGGCGGGCACGGCCACCAGTACCACGACGAGACGGTCGCCTACTGGAATGCGGTTCTGGACGCCGGTGCCGACGAGGACCAGATCGCGAAAATCTCGGAGTGGATCCACAAGGACTCCACCCGCATCCGCGCCACCGCGGCATCCGCGGCGAAAGAATCGGCGCAGAACACGTTCAGCCGCTCCGACTCCTAGATTCCGCAGGCGACCCCGGTCGAGTGGTGGGGGCAGTAGCCGTGGGGCACCTTGTGCAGGTACTGCTGGTGCTCGTCTTCGGCCAAGTAGTAGTCCACCCCTGATTGCGCTTCGGTGGTGATGGGGCCAAAGCCGGCGTCGATAAGCGATTGCCCGTACTCCGCGACCCACCCGCGGATGAGCTCGGCTTCGTCGTCCGTGTCGGTGTAGAACGCGGAGCGGTACTGCGTGCCCACGTCGTTGCCCTGGCGGAAGCCTTGCGTGGGATCGTGCGCTTCGAGTGCGGCCCGGACGATTTCCTTGAGGCTGATTTCATTCGGGTCGTAGATGACTTCGACGAGCTCGACGTGGTTCGTCTGCCCGGAACACACCTCGCGGTAGGTGGGATTGGGCGTGACACCTCCGCCGTAGCCGACGGATGTGGACTCCACCCCGTCGATGTTCCAATACATTTTCTCCGCACCCCAAAAGCAGCCGATGCCCACGAGCAGGCGTTTTTGTCCTTCGCGCCACGGGCCCGTGATGGGGGTGCCCAAGACTGCGTGCGGATGCGGATGCGGCAGAACCGGCTCGCTGCGGCCAGGCAGCGCGCGGTCGGGGTCAACGAGTTGCGGGGTGCGTCCGAAGAAGAATTCCATGTACTCCATAACTACTGCGCATGCGCGGCAATTCCTAGGGCCTCGGACGCGATTTTCAAATTTGCCTATCATGGGACGCGTACGGCGCTTCGACCAAGCGCGAACGAATTAGAAGAAAGGACACAGATCATGGCTGTTTACGAGCTTCCCGACCTGCCTTACGCATACGACGCACTCGAGCCGCACATTTCCGCGGAGATTATGGAGCTGCACCACGACAAGCACCACGCGACCTACGTCAAGGGCGCGAACGCTGCTTTGGAGGCACTCGAGGCCGAGCGCAACGGCGAGGCTAACCCGGACAAGCTGCGTGCGCTGTCCAAGAACCTGGCATTCAATCTAGGTGGCCACACCAACCACTCCATCTTCTGGAAGAACATGAGCCCGAACGGCGGCGGCGAGCCGGCAGGCGAGCTGGCTGAGGCTATTAACCGCGACTTCGGCTCCTTCGAGGGCTTCCAGAAGCAGTTCGAGGGTGTCGCCACCTCCCTGCAGGGTTCCGGCTGGGCTGTCTTGGGCTACGACCACATCGCTGGTCGCCTGATCATCCAGCAGCTGACCGACCAGCAGGGCAACGTCTCGGTGGACTTCACCCCAGTCCTGATGCTGGATATGTGGGAGCACGCTTACTACCTGCAGTACAAGAACGTGAAGGCTGACTACGCCAAGGCGTTCTGGAACGTCGTCAACTGGGACGACGTCGCCGAGCGCCTCGCTAAGGCATCCGCCTAAGCGCTTCGCGCAACTAGAGAACGAGGACCGCGCACTGACCCAGAAAACAGTGCGCGGTCCTCTTTGTGCTGTCCGGGGCTGGAAGAGCCCGGATGACACCACCTGATTTTCGTTGCTGAGATGCGGGTTTAATTCCGACCCCAAAAGTGAGTATAGGTTAGGCTACCCTTATCGCACAAGGCGGTGCCGTTGTGGCTCGCGTCACGGGCGCATGCTTGGATAGATAGACATGGAGCCACACGCACGAGAAGGGATCCGGAAAGGCACCGCCGAGTACAAGCGGGCCAGTATCGCACTTCTTTTCGCTGGTCTGGCTATCTTCAATTCGCTGTACGCCACCCAAGCGCTTCTGCCCACCCTCACCGACGAGCTGGGCATGACCGAGGGCGAAGCCGCCCTGACGGTGTCCGCCACCACCGGCGGGCTTGCGCTGTGCGTGGTACCGGCATCAATCCTGTCGGAGCGCTTCGGGCGCGGCCGCGTGCTGGTCATCTCCGCGCTGCTGGCCACCACCCTGGGCCTGTGCCTTCCACTGGCGGCGACGGGCGAGCAACTCATCGCCATGCGCTTCATCCAGGGCTGCCTGATCGCCGGCACTCCGGCGGTGGCGATGACGTGGATCTCCGAGGAAATCGAATCTAACGATGCCGCAGGCGCCATGGGCCTGTACATCGCCGGCAACAGCATCGGCGGACTCATTGGGCGCCTCATCCCGGCATTCATTCTCGAGGTGGCCAGCTGGCGGTGGGCACTTCTCGGCGGAGCAGTAACCGCGCTCACTTTCGCGCTGATCATGTGGGCGCTGCTGCCGTCGCAAAAGCGCTTCGAGCCGAAGGCGCTCAAGCCGGGCCACGAATTGTCCGCGATGCTCCGCCACCTCTCCGACTGGCGGCTCGCCGGCCTTTACGCCACCGCATTTTTGGGCATGGGCATGTTCGTGTCTGTATACAACATGTTCGGTTTCCGGGCCATCGACCACTTCGGCCTCCCGCCGGCGCTCGCCGGTCTGGTGTACCTGATGTACCTGTCGGGCACGTGGTCATCGGCGCGCGCCGGCGTCTACGTCAAGCAGGCGGGACGCGGCCGCGTGATGGTGGTCGCCGCCGGCATCATGCTGCTCGGTGCGGTCACCTTGGTCAGCGGCAACCTGTGGCTCACGCTGGCGGGCCTACTGCTGTTCACCGCCAGCTTCTTCGCCATGCACTCCGTCGCCTCAGGCTGGGTGGGCCAGGTAGCCACCCGCGACCGCGCGGAGGCGTCGAGCACCTACGTGTTCTTCTACTACATCGGTTCGTCGGCCTTGGGCGCGCTGACCGGCTGGCTGTTCCCCTTCACCGGCTGGGGCGGCTTCATCGGCGTCGTCGCCGGCGTGCTCGTCCTGCTCGTGTGCATCGCGGCGTGGCTGGCGCTCACAGTGAAGAAAGGCGCGGGACCCCGGGAGCCCCAGCACTAAGGAAGTGGCGCACCGCGGCAGTGGCGCGGCAGTCGTCGCCGTTGTAGCGGACGAGCATCTCACGCGCCTCCGCACTGCCCATCCGCGCCTCTCGGCGCAGAGCCACGGAGCGCTCGCCGTCCACATCGTCGTCGTCCCAGGTGAAGCCGGCCACCGGTGCCACCACTTTCAAGCCCAGCCCCTCGGTGCCCACAAGGTGGCGTCGGACATGGGTGAACACGTCCACCCACTCGTCGGAGGCGATGAAGGCGCGGACCTCCGCCTCGTCGACGGAATCGAAGCGCCGCGCCGATGCCGTGAGCCAGTGGTTCTCCCCTCCCGCGGCGTAGCAGTAGGCGCGGAAAGATTTTCCTCCCGCATGCGCTGCGGCACGTTTCGACTGCAGCCACGTCCAGAAAGCGAGGAAATTCTCCTCCTCGGCGTCCGTGTCCGCGCCGCCCACTTCATCCCAAGTAGCGAACGCGCGGTAGTCGGTGCCGTCGAACGCGCCCCACAGATACGCGCCCTGGTCGAGGTAGGCCTCCATGTCCACGTCGATCTCGACGTCGGCGCGCAGCTCAGGCGCAGGCTCGACACCTGTGCGGGCCAGCACCGGGATCCCCTCGCGCCAGGCGCGGGCAATCCGGCTGGTCTCGCCCAGGTCCGCGGCGATGGTCTCCTCCACCGTCGTGATCCCGCGCTCGCGCAGCGGGCGGGCTTTCTGCCCCGGGAAGACGAGCGAAATATCGTCCATTTTCTTCAGCTCCGGGTCGCACAACGCCCAGTACCGGCAGCTCGCGCACTGCTTCAGACGCAGCGGGCGGTGCGGGGTCGGCTTAGCCAGCGCTTCGCGCAACGCTTCGACATAGCGCGCAGCATCGCCCAGGTAGGCGCGCTCGCGGTCTTGGCCGACCACGGCACCGAGCGGGGAGGCCAGCCCGGCATCGGACAGCAGCAGGTATGCCAGCGCCACGCGGTAGCCGTCCACCGTGTGGTGGCGCGCTTTCGCGGCGGTCTCCAGCGGTTTCCCCAATCCCAGCCGGTGGGTGGGAATGAACTGCATCGTCGCGGTCTGGCTCGGCCGGGCCACGCGGTGGTTGGACACGATCACGGGCAAATACCTCCCGTCGTCCTGCCGGACCAGGATGTCTATCTCCGCCAGTACGGCAATGCCGTCGACAACACCAGACAGAGCACCGTCGATGATCAAGGTGGTGCGGTCTTTGATCGCCTTGCGGGTTCTGGCCTCGCGCTCAGCCACCCGCAGCGCCGGGTCGAGGGTGAGGCGGGAGAAGGCTTTGCGGCGGCCGTCGCCAAGCGCCCTGCGCTCGGGCAGCAACCCGAAGACTGCCGCACGCCCCGCGTCGACCTGCGGCTGGCGCTCCACTGCTTCGGGCAGCGGCGGGATCTCGGGGTGCGCCAATCGCTGGCGGAGGCGGTACCTGCACCCCACCAGGTCGCCCGCCCGCACCAGCGAGACATCATCGCTTGCCATTTCTTTCACCGAGCCCAAGCCTATCGGCTCAAGATAGGTAAAGTTGAACGAGACAAACTGCGAGAAAATTGAGTTATCCAGGAGTACCGACCATGGGACTGTTCGAATCCATCCGCGCTTCCCGCGCAAAGACCAAGGCTGAGATCAAGGCCGCCGAGGCCCGCGCGCGCCAGCTGGCCAAGGATGAGGCTAAGCAGGACAAGCGCACCGCGAAGCTCCTCGACAAGGCGGAGAAGCGCCTGCTCAAGGAAGAGAAGAAGGGCCTGAAGAGCCGCCAGAAGCACGAGAAGCAGCTGGCCAAGACCGAGCTGAAGAAGATCCAGGAATCCGGCTTCACCACGAAGAAGGCCAAGCAGTGGGTCGGCGCTTCCCGCATTCTGCTCCCCATTCTGATCCCGCTGGTGTACCGCGCGCTGACCACGTACCAAGAAAAGCAGGTCAACGACCGCGCCCGCGCCGCTGGCCTGACCGCCACGGAGATGTCCCGCTACTCCAGCCAGGGCGCCGAGCTCAAGGGCCGCGTGCAGACCATCCGACGTCAGGTCGAGGACAACGACGCGTTGGATGACAAGTTCCGCCGCGACGCGCAGGTGCGTCTCAACGAGCTGGATACTGCCGTGAACAACGTCGAGCAAATGAACGACGCACAGCGCCGCCTCGCCCACGAGACGATCGACCGCGACATCAATACGCTCAGCGCCGAGATCCAGGAGAGGACCTTCCGCAACTAGCCCGCGGGCGACCAGCTAACCCCGCACACACCCCCGTCACACCCTGTGCCTTTTGCGCGATTGTTTGTGTGGCGGGGATTTTCCATTTAGATCAGTCGTTTCATGACCGATTGGAAGCCGACACTTTCGACGAGCTAGTATGTTTATACAAATAAGTACCTTCTGAAAATTGTTTCGCGAAAGGGGCTGGCTATGGCGCGGCGCGAAGTCACTCAGTTCTACGATGACCTCGATGGATCGGCGCTCGCCGACTCCGACCATCAAGCAGTCCACTTCAGCTTCAACGGCACCGAGTACGTCCTGGATCTCTCAACAGAGAATGTGAAGAAATTCCACGAGGCGCTCATGCCGTACATCGCGGCCGCCCGCGAGGTCCCGGCGGACCCGCGCACGCGCGTCGACGCTTCACAGATCCGTGCATGGGCGCGCAAGAAGGGCATGAAGGTCGCCAAGCGGGGCAAAATCCCGTTCGAGATCATCGACGCCTACCGCCGCGCGAACGCGTAGTTTCCGCGTCTTTTAAAGTACTCCCTGCTCGCGCGCGGACGCGACGGCAGATGTGCGGGAGCGCACGCCGAGCTTGTCGTAAATGTGCACAAGGTGCGATTTCACGGTCGCCTCGGACAACATGAGCTGCTGACCGATCTCACGGTTGGAGGAGCCTCCGGCGACGAGCTGGAGCACCTCGAGCTCACGCGGGGTGAGCGAGGAACGGGGGCTACGGTCGCGGGTCTGCAGACGGTTGCGCACCACCGGCGACATCGCCTGGTCGCCTTTCGCGGTTGAGCGCACAGCTGCGAGAAGCTCGCTCGGCGGGGCATCTTTGAGCAGGTAGCCGACAGCGCCGGCCTCGATCGCGCCGAGAATATCCGCGTCGGTGTCGTAATTGGTCACCACCAACACCTTCGGCGGATTGGCCATGGTGGAGCGAATCTCCGCAGTCGCCTCTGCTCCGGTGGTCACGCGGGCACCCTGGCCGCCCGCGCCGAAACGGAGGTCCATGAGGATCACATCGATTCCGCCTGCCCGGGCAGTCGCAATGGCACCTTCGGCAGTAGCCACTTCACCGACGACAATGATGTCGTCGGCGGCCTCCAGCACTGAGCGAAGGCCGAGGCGGACGATCTCGTGATCGTCTGCAAGCAAGACGCGAATCATTCTTCCTCCTCAATCTTTCGGTTGATCCTACCCCCGGGCTCTCTGTCGCCGTCAACCGAGTCCTCCACGCACTCGTCCACAGGCACTGCGACCGACACAGCAGTGGGGCCGCCCGGCTCGGATTCGACGACGAGTTCACCGCCGAGCTCGGCCGCGCGCGTCCGCATCGCGTCCAATCCGAGGTGGCCGAGGCCGACCGGCTTTCCGGGCAGCGCAGCGACATCGAAACCGTCGCCGTTGTCCACGACGTCCAGCCGCACTTCGCCCGGCGCGAATGTCACCGTCATGCGGGCACGGGTCGCGCCAGAATGCTTGACGACGTTCCCGACTGCCCCCTGCGCGATCCTCAGCAGCCCGGCTTCGACCCGCATCGGCAGCTGCTGCGGCTCCCCGTCAACCTCGGCATCGATGGCGATCTCGCCAGCGTGGGCGAACGACGCCGCGATCCGCTCGAGCGCTTCCGGCAGAGACGTCTCGGACAGCGGGGCTGGCGTGAGCGCTGCGATCATTGCGCGCGTCTCCGACAGGTTGTCCGAGGCCGAGCGGCGGGCCGTCTCGAGTCTGCCCAACGGAACCTTCAACTGCTCCTCGCTCAGCCCGGTGGCGCGCAGATCCCGCTCCGCCGCGTGCAGCAGCATCTGGATGCTGGACAGCGACTGCGCCACCGTGTCGTGGATCTCGTGGGCGAGACGCTGCCGCTCTTGCACGATTCCGGCCTCGCGCTCCGTGGCGGCGAGGCGGTCCTGGGTGCTCACCAGTTCGTCGATCAGCGCCTGCCGCTCCGCGCTCACCTTCACGATCACTTTGAATGCGTAGGTGATCATCACCACCACCAGCGCGGAGACCGCCGGGCCCATCACACCGCCGAGCGTCAGCCCGTGCGGGGTCTGCATGAGCACCGCGATGGCTAACACGACACCCACACCGACGATGCCGATCCAGTTATCGGCCGAGCGCATGAACAGGAAGAACAGCGTGAACACCCAGTAGACCGCAACCGGCGTGAACATCATGGCCACGATCCACACGCCCGTGAGCCCCAGCAGCCACACCAGACGGCCGACGGTGTTCCAGCGCGGCATATTCAACGCGCCGAAGGTGTACATGAAGCCGAAGACGACGATCAGGATCACCAGGAACGCCGCCTGCTCGAGGCTGGCGCCGACGACTCCGCCGAAGGAGACCAGCAGCAGGGAGAAGGTCAGCAGCGCGATACCGACGTCGAGACCCCGCGTGCCGGGCGCGTCTACCCCGTTTCCCCCGCTCGGTAGCATGGCTGTCATGCGAATGAGCGTACCTCCTGCCCGCACCACCGCCGCCATCAGTTGCGCGGCCGCAATGGCACTAAGCGCCTGCTCGCCCGGCGCGGAGGTCGAGCAGGCGACTGCAGCGGCCCCTGCGCCAGAGGAAACAAGCGAGCAGGTAACCCACGATTCCGGCCTACCCTCCGACGCCGTCCCCGAGGTCTCCCGGGACAGCGCTGTCGACTGCCCATATTTGGAGATCCAATTCGTGGCGGAGACCAACGGACAGAAAGTCACTGGTAGCGGCATCGACGAGCGCTTCGACACTCCCGCGTGCGTGTTCTGGTCGTACCCGGAGGAGCCGCAGCTTGAAGTCCTCGTCCGCCACACCGGCAGCGCCCAAGAAGCGCGCGATGTGGTCGACCACTTCGCGCCCGTCGACATCACCGATCTGGCTGAAGAGCCCGCCGGATGGAGCGGAGGACGCGCCGGCGGCGAGGCCATCGACGGCCGCGAGGGCGCCGTGTACGCCGTGGCAAAAGACTCAGTTGCCGTCGTGGTGCTGACCAACCAGAAGGAGTCGGTGAAAGCGCAGCTCATCGCGGAGCAAGCGTTAACCAACCTGTCGCTTTAGTATGTGAGGCATGAACCGCCTCCGCCCCCGCAACCGGCGCACCCGTCTCCGCGCCGCCGCCGTTCCCGCTGTCGCGACGTCGATGCTGATCGCGCTCACCGGCTGCGGATCGGAAGGCGAGTCCGAACGGGTCACCGTCGAGGTCCCCACGACCGTGACAGTCACCGCCGATCCGAAGGACTTGCCCGATTCCTTCGATTTGTACGTCGCGCTCGGCGATTCTTACGCGGCGATGGGCTCTGCCGACGGCCCCTTCAAAGGCCCGGAATTCTGCGCGCGAAGCGAAGACAATTACCCGCACATGCTGGCAGACCTCTACCCCGGCATCAATGAGAAGCGCGGCTTCATCGACGCGACCTGCCAGGGCGCCACCACCGAGCACATTTTCAACGAGCGCGACATCAGCGACGCCCTCGACGCCGAGGAAGCAGAAGCAGCTGAGGACGCCGAGGAAACCAGCGCGAGCGCTGCGCCGTCCAGCACTGCTCCGTCCAGTTCCCAACAGACCTCCGCCACAGCGCCGACAAGCACGGGAAGCATAAGCACAGCGACCAGTACGGAGCCGTCGGCAAGTAAAAAAAACGGCTCCGAGGAGAACCCGGGCGTGCTCGCCGCGCAGATTGATGCCCTCGAACCAGACACGGACCTGATCACGCTATCGATCGGCGGCAACGACATCAGCTTCGGGCCATGGAGCCGCTGCATCACGGGCATGCTCGAGAACCGCGGCGAGGACGATTGCGACGACGGGCTCTACGACGAATCAGCCCGCGCGTTGCTCGACCTGCCGAGCCGCCTCGACGATATCTACCGCCGCATCCACGAAAAGGCCCCCGAGGCTACGATCATCACCACCGGGTACATGCCCATCGCGTCGCTGCAGGACGAGTGCGAGGCCACCGCTGACCTGCCCAGCGGCACGCTGAACTGGGCAGCGGGCCTCACCGTGACCATGAACGCGATGGTGCGCGATGCCGCCGCGCGCAACGGCGCGCTCTACGTCCTACCCGCCAACGCCGATTTCCACTCCATGTGCGCGCCTGCCAACGAACGCTGGACGGACCCCACCGGCAAGGAGACGAATTCCTTCCCCGCGCACCCCACGCCCGCCGGACAGAAGGCGATGGCGGAGGCGATCGCGGACGTGCTGAAGAAGCTCTAGGTCTACACCGCCACGTCGTTGTACGGCATCAGCGGCGACAGCCACGGGAAGACGACGTTCATCAGCAGGAAGAACACCGCGACAAGCAGCGCGATCACGATGAGCACTTTCACCGGCGTCGGCCCGGGAAGTGCGCGCCATAAGGCTCGGTACATGGTCTACGCGTTCGCACCGCCGCCGCCAGGCACGGGCTCGAGCACCGAGGTGTCGTTCGGCAGCGTGATGTGGCGGCCGAGCACATGCGCATAGCGCCCGTCAGCGACCTCGCGCGCCACAGCGTCAGGCAAACAGCTTGACGACGCCGCCGTGCGCGCTTCCTTCCCCTCCTCCATCGGGAGGACCCGGTAGGTGAACCACTGGGACCGCGTTTCCACGACGATGGCGTCGCACGTGTTCAGGTGGCCCAAGTCGTTGAACGGAGCACCCTTGCCGACGCGGTGCCCGGCCAGCGCGAAATTCCCGGCCTCGTCAGGCATCTGCGTGTCTGAATAGTGCCCCGGTCCGGCCAGCAGTGTGTCGTCGTCGGTGCCTTCCAGCACCGCGTAGTGGTAATCCGAACCGAAGGCGGGGATGTACAACTGCGCAAACGCCTCGCCCATCGCGGGGATGTGGTTGCCGCGGGGATTACGCCATTCGTCGTCAAGCTGTTGCTGCGCTTCATTCTGCATTTCGCCGGACCTGATATTGGTCCAAAATGCTTCGTAAAATGCGAAAAGCAGAAGGATAACGCCGACGGTGAGGAAGATCTCGCCGATCACTTAGCGCACCGTGATGCGCCGGCGCGCGGGAATTTCCACCGTTGACGACATGGGCCTAACATTAATCCACAGCCCGCCACAGTCGCACCTGTCCGCGGCCACCTAGCTCAACGACCGAGAGGAGATCACCGCACCCATGCTTCTCGAAGCATTCGTCTGGCCCGTCTCCGCGGTGATGAAGATGTGGCAATGGTTGCTCGCGCAAGTCTTGGGCGTCTCCCCCGACACCGCGTGGGTGCTGTCGATTGTGCTGCTCGTGATCACGGTGCGCGCAATCCTCGTCCCCTTCAATTGGTCGACGTACCGCTCCACCCGCATGATGCTGATGATGCGGCCGGAGCAAGAGAGACTCGAGAAACGCTACGGCGACTCCACCGACCCGGAGGATGTCGCCGCGCACGACGAGGCGCTCAAAGAGCTGAACAAAGATTACGGCTACAACCCGATGACCGGGTGTATTCCGCCACTGGTGCAGATCCCGTTCATCCTGGGTCTCTACCGCCTGTTGATGTGGATGTCCGTGCCGGAAAATGGACGCACCGATTCCAATATCGGGCTGCTCACGCCCGAGGACACGGCCAGCTTCCTCGATGCCTCGTTCATGGGAGTTCCGCTTCCGGCGTATGTGTCGATGTCGGCCGAGCAATTCTCCGCGCTGGGCACTACAAGCGAGGACGTGCGCGTCGTGGCGATCCCGCTGCTCATCTTCGCACTCGCGTTCACCACCGTGAACACCTTCGTCAGCCAGCTGCGCAGCCGCACCCACCTGGACTGGAACGCCACCGTTTCACGCAATGTGTACACGTGGATGTGGTCGATGCTGGTCATCATCCCCGTCGTGCTCGGCTTCGTCGGCATGACCGGTCTCATCCCGGTCGCCCTGCTCCTCTACTGGTTCCTGGGCAACCTGTGGACACTGTCCCAGTCTGTGATCATCTGGTACATGCTGGTGAAAAAATACCCGCTGCGCGAGGAGCACAAAGAACAGATCCACACCTCCCGCACCAAGGTGCTCGGCGAAAAGCGCGAAGAAAAGCGGGCCAAAATGAACGCGACGCACTCCTGGCGCCGCCGTAGACTCTCCGCCCTAGTCCGCCCGGCGACCATCCCCCAGGTAAGCCGTGACATCAAGGCCGAAAAAGAGGCCATGAAGGCCGAGCGAAAGAACGCCAAGGCCGAGCAGAAATCCCTCAAGAAAGCCCGCGACAAAGTCCGCTCCGACAACCGCAAAGCCGAGATGGAGAAGCGCCGCGACGAGCGGAAGAGGCAAAAGGAAGGGAGCTCAGCCGGTTTGGATAGCTCGGAGAACGCCGAAAGTCCCGAAAACCACGATCAGATGGAGTAGTCCGCCGGCGGAGCGGACAGCATCTGGCGTGCCAGATCTTTCGCAGTGACGAGCGGCCCGTCGTCTCGGCTGATGCGCGCACCGGTCATGCCGCCGTCGAGGAAGATCAGCAACTGGCTGGCCTGCGTGGCTGACGGGTACCCGTTCTTCTTGTCCAAAAGCTCCGTCATCGTCGCGTGCATCCAATCGCGGTGCTCCACACAGGCGGCGACGATATTGCGCTCCGAGTCGGTCTCCGGGCGCGGGTATTCGGTGGCGGCGTTCACAAAAGGAGAACCGCGGAAGCCCTTCGCCGGCTCCTCGTCGATAGCCATCTCGAAGAAAGCCAGAATCTTGGAATCAGCATCCGTCATCGATGCGGTGCGTTCAACCCACCGGCCCCGGTATTCGTCATCGAGGTTCTGCAGATACGCGATGACGAGGTTGTCCTTCGAACCCAATAGGGAGTACAGGGACGCTTTTGCCACGTCAGCTTCGCGGAGGATGCGGTCGATGCCAATGACGCGGATTCCCTCCTCCGTGAAGAGCTTCGTCGCCGCGTCCAATAGGCGCTGACGCGGGGCCGGCCGGTTGCGTCGGCGCGATGCCGACTTTTTCCTCGCGGTGGTGGCGCTGTCCTGGGTCACCACATCTCTCCTTCCAGCTCAACGATCTTCAGCACATAATAGACAAACCGGTACGTTCATTCAACGCGTGAGGCGCCATGCAGGTCCCGGCCTGCTCGCGAGCGCATGAAAAAGCCCCCGCCCTCGCACTGCGAGAAACGGGAGCTGATTCAGGGAGTTACGTGGCTGCCTTTAGCGGCGACCGGCTGTGACTTTGTTGACGATCCAAAGTACGATCACTGCACCCAAGATGGATGTCAGGAAGCTGAAGAACCAACCCTTGGACTCGACGTCGATGAAGAAGCTAAGAAGGAAGCCACCGAGCAGACCGCCGACGACACCGCAAGCGATGTTGGCGAGGATGCCCATAGACGCGTCGCGGTTCATAATCATCGAGGCAATCCAGCCAGCAATGCCGCCGAGAACGATCCAGCCCAGGAAGCCCAAAGAAATAGTAGACATAGTTATTTTCCTCTCAGTCTGAATGAAGTACGATAACCATTATGCCTTGTTAATACGTTCTGCGAGCTACAAAAGCCCCACGGTTAGATCACATTTCGCCAACATTGGGGCCTGTTTTCCCTGCTAGCACGCACTAACGGGTGGGCTTCCTGTGAATTTCACAACGAACCCGGTTTCGGCTATTCCGGCAGGCGCTCCGGTCGCACGACCATCATCGGGCACGGCGCGGCCTGCAACAGGGCGCGGGACGTGGAACCGAGCAGCATGCCCTTGAAGCCGCCACGGCCGTGGGAGCCCGTGATGAGCAGCTGGGCGTCCTTCGCGTGGTCGACCAAGGCGCGCACCGGGCGGTCCTGAGTGACCACCTTAGTCGCCTTCACGTCTGGGAACTTCGCCTCGAGCGGTGCGAGCTCTTGCTCCAGCTTCTCGCGGCGCTCCTGCTCGAAACGCTCCCAGCCCTTCTCACCGAGGATCGCGCCGGCGACAGGCTCGTGCACGTGGTTCTCCAGGTAGGTATGCACGGCAATCAGCTCAGCACCGCGTGCCTGCGCCTCTTCGAAGGCGACCTCCGTTGCCTTGACCGAGACATCCGAGCCGTCCACACCGACCACGACCGGGCCGTACTTGGTCCGATCCGTTACCGCATTGTCCTCGCGGACCACGACGACCGGGCACGACGCGTGCGCGACCACAGCGGCGGAAACCGATCCCAGCACCATGCCGGACAGACCGCCGAGACCGCGGGAGCCCATGACGATCATGGTCGCATCTTTCGACAGATTCAGCAGCATGTCGATCGGGGAACCTTCAGCGACGGTGTGGCCGATCTCAAGATCCGGCGCAACTTCCTTCGCGATCGCGCGGGCCGCCTCGATCTTGTTCATGCATTCGTTTTGCAGATCGTCGAAAAGCTCCTGCGGCGGGACCATGCCCTCCGCGTAGAGGAACTGCGGCATGGTGTACGACGAAGCGAGCTGCAGGGGGACACCGCGCTTCAGCGCCGTGTTCGCGGCCCAACGGACCGCGTTATTCGAGGGCTCCCCGCCGTCGACAGCGACGATGACCAAATCCTGGTGGCTCATGAGAACGTGCCTTTCCGTGAACTACGACGTGACGCGCCTAGAGGCGGTGATCACCTGACACCTTCATTGTAACCGTGATGACACGGGGTACGGGCACCGCTTATTTCGGGATCTCGATCGGGAAAGCAGCTTCTGCGTTTGCGGGGAACAGCGCGGTGTAGATCGCCCACAGAACGTCGGCGATAGTCTTGCCAATTCCCTGGCTGAAGAAGTCGGTGAGTTGCGAAACAATTGCATCAAGGTTCATGTCACCTAAGTTAATACATGTGGGTCGATCCGGGAAACGAAAGCGCCAACCACCGCTACCCCCGAGGGGCGGGCTCGGCGCCACGAGAGCACGGGTGCCTGAGGCCGATCCGATCAGGGCGTGGGACCTCATCTGGCACCTCGTAGCCACGCAGCGCCACAGGCACCCGGAGGACAACGAGAGCGCCGTCAACGAACGGTTTGCGCGGAACGAGGTAGTGCTTATCGACGGCACCCCTGTCGCACCTGACACCGTGCTCGCACCAGGGACCGATGTCTTCTTCTATCGCCGCCCCGCCCCGGAGGTGCGTGTTCCGTACGAGATCACCACAGTATTCGAAGACGACCACATATTGGTCGTGAACAAGCCGCCGTTCTTGACCACGATGCCGCGCGGATCGCACATCACGGAGAGTGTCACTGTGCGGCTCAGGCGCGCAACCGGCAACGAAGATCTCACGCCGGCACACCGCCTCGACCGCGCAACATCCGGGCTGATCCTCCTAACCAAGCGGGCCGAACTGCGTGGCGCCTACCAAGAACTTTTCGCCCGCCGACACGTCAACAAAATCTACGAAGCAGTGGCCGATGATATTGGGCTCACCGCGCCCCAAACGTGGGAGCACCACATTGAAAAGAATGAAGGCGAACTCGCTGCGCGTATTCTCGCCGGCCGCGAGCCCAACGCCCTGACGGACGTCTCAGATGTCACACCGATCCTCGATCCACCCGGCGCAGCACGATATCTTCTTCACCCAGTGACAGGACGCACCCACCAACTCCGAGTGCAGATGCTGGACGCCGGCGTCCCGATTCATGGCGATCCAATCTATCCCAAGCTCCAGCCACTCGACGAGGAGGACTTTGCCGAACCAATGTTGCTGAGCTCGGTGGGGATCAGCTTCGCCGATCCCCTGAGCGGTGAACAACGCAGCTTCTCCACGACCGGTTTCTCTGGACTTTCAGTTCCGGAACCGTAGACTGCGTTGAATTCGCCCGAAAGATATAGGTACGAAAAAGACCGGCTACCACGCCCATCGTTGGGCTGGTAGCCGGTCACAATTGTGAAGTTTTTGGTCGGCGGTAACTTACTCTCCCACACCCTCCCGAGTGCAGTACCATCAGCGCGGGTGGGCTTAGCTTCCGGGTTCGGAATGGGTCCGGGCGTTTCCCCACCGCTATCAACCACCGACACACCTATAAGGGTCTGTCATGGTCGCAACGTGGTGTTGCGGGTTATGGAGTTATGTATCTGTGTGGCCACACCATGGGTTGGTGTGGTGTGTCAGATACTGCATAGTGGACGCGGCAGAAGTTGTTGTCTGCGTTTTTGGTGTTTCGCCCGCGTGYTGGGGTGTTGAAACATGGTTTGTTGGTTGGTGTATTAGTACCAGTCACCTTCGCACATCACGGTGCTTCCAGATCTGGCCTATCAACCCAGTAGTCTTCTGGGAACCTATGAAACCTCATCTTGAAACAGGCTTCCCGCTTAGATGCTTTCAGCGGTTATCCCTTCCGTACGTAGCCAACCAGCGGTGCTCCTGGCGGAACAACTGGCACACCAGAGGTACGTCCGTCCCGGTCCTCTCGTACTGGGGACAGCCTTTCTCAAGTTTCTGCGCGCGCGGCGGATAGAGACCGAACTGTCTCACGACGTTCTGAACCCAGCTCGCGTGCCGCTTTAATGGGCGAACAGCCCAACCCTTGGGACCTACTCCAGCCCCAGGATGCGACGAGCCGACATCGAGGTGCCAAACCATCCCGTCGATATGGACTCTTGGGGAAGATCAGCCTGTTATCCCCGGGGTACCTTTTATCCGTTGAGCGACACCACATCCACAAGTAGGTGCCGGATCACTAGTCCCGACTTTCGTCCCTGCTCGACGTGTTGGTCTCGCAGTCAAGCTCCCTTGTGCACTTACACTCTAAACACCTGATTGCCAACCAGGCTGAGGGAACCTTTGGGCGCCTCCGTTACTCTTTGGGAGGCAACCGCCCCAGTTAAACTACCCACCAGGCACTGTCCCCAACCCAGATCATGGGCCAAGGTTGAGACATCCACTACGGTCAGAGTGGTATTTCACGTGACGACTCCACACCCACTAGCGTGAGCGCTTCATAGTCTCCCACCTATGCTACACAAACCGTAGTAAACACCAATACCAAGCTATAGTGAAGGTCCCGGGGTCTTTTCGTCCTGCCGCGCGAAACGAGCATCTTTACTCGTAGTGCAATTTCACCGGGCCTGTGGTTGAGACAGCAGGGAAGTCGTTACGCCATTCGTGCAGGTCGGAACTTACCCGACAAGGAATTTCGCTACCTTAGGATGGTTATAGTTACCACCGCCGTTTACTGGGGCTTAAATTCTCCGCTTCGACCCCACAGGGTCTAACAGGTCCTCTTAACCTTCCAGCACCGGGCAGGCGTCAGTCCGTATACATCAACTTAACCGTCTTCGCACGGACCTGTGTTTTTGATAAACAGTCGCTTCCCTCTCTTTTCTGCGACCCCAACCAGCTCACCAACGCATGTTTGGATCACCGGTTGTGGCCCCCCTTCTCCCGAAGTTACGGGGGCAATTTGCCGAGTTCCTTAACCACAGTTCACCCGACCGCCTGAGTATGTTCTACTTGACTACCTGTGTCGGTTTCGGGTACGGGCCGTACACACACATCGCTAGAGGCTTTTCTCGACAGCACAGGATCACTACCATCACCCCGTTGGGGTTACGCATCACGCCTCACACATATGGCACCCGCATTTCACTAGGTGCCGTGCCGCACGCTTGCACCACAATCCACTAAGTGGCGTAGCTACCACACTGTGTCACCCCATCACTTGACTACTACAGATCAGGCCCCACGCATCACACCCACCTGATGATCAAAGATCATCGTGGCAGGTGGTCAGGGTGGTTAGTATCACCGGTTCATCATTGGGCGCATGTATACGGGTACGGGAATATCAACCCGTTGACCATCGACTACGCCTGTCGGCCTCGCCTTAGGACCCGACTCACCCTGGGAAGACGAACTTGACCCAGGAACCCTTAGTCATTCGGCGGATACGATTCTCACGTATCATTCGTTACTCATGCCTGCATTCTCACTCGCGTACAGTCCACACACCCTTACGATCATGCTTCACCCCATACGCGACGCTCCCCTACCCAGTAAAAAAATTACTGCCGCGGCTTCGGCGGTGTACTTGAGCCCCACTGAATTGTCGGCGCGCAACCACTCGACCAGTGAGCTATTACGCACTCTTTCAAGGGTGGCTGCTTCTAAGCCAACCTCCTGGCTGTCTTCGCGATTACACATCCTTTTCCACTTAGTACACCCTTAGGGGCCTTAACCGGCGATCTGGGCTGTTTCCCTCTCGACTATGAAGCTTATCCCCCACAGTCTCACTGCCACGCAAAAATGTAAGCCGGCATTCGGAGTTTGGCTGACATTGCTAAGATGATAGTCCCGCTCAACCAACCAGTAGCTCTACCTCCGGCACACCTACGCGACGCTGCACCTAAATGCATTTCGGGGAGAACCAGCTATCACGGAGTTTGATTGGCCTTTCACCCCTACCCACAGCTCATCCCCGCAGTTTTCAACCTACGTGGGTTCGCGCCTCCACAACCTCTTACAGCTGCTTCACACTGGCCATGGGTAGATCACCCCGCTTCGGGTCCAGGACATGCCACTCAACACACAATTAGCATTCGCTTTCGCTACGACTACCCCACACGGGTTAACCTCGCGACATGCCGCTGACTCGCAGGCTCATTCTTCAAAAGGCACGCCATCACACACAAAGAGGTGCTCTGACGGATTGTAGGCACACAGTTTCAGGAACTCTTTCACTCCCCTCCCGGGGTACTTTTCACCATTCCCTCACGGTACTTATCCACTATCGGTCACACTGAGTATTTAGGCTTACCGGGTGGTCCCGGCAGATTCACAGCAGATTCCACGAGCCCGCTGCTACTCGGGGAAAATATGGCCACCACACATGCACATGCATTCGCGTACAGGACTCTCACCTACTCCGGTAGGCCATCCCAGACCACTTCCGCTTACACACACACCATGTGGACGTATCTGGCAGAACACGACCAGCCACACCCCACAACACCGCACACGCAACCCCTGCCAGGTATCACACGCACACGGTTTAGCCTCATCCACGTTCGCTCGCCGCTACTAGCAGAATCATTCTTATTTTCTTCTCCTACCGGTACTGAGATGTTTCACTTCCCGGCGTCACCCCCTGAACAGCTATGCATTCACTGACAGGTAACCGCACATAACCACGGCCAGGTTTCCCCATTCGGACACCCTCGGATCAACGCTTTGTTGACAACTCCCCGAGGCATAACGCAGTCTCACACGTCCTTCATCGGCTCAGCATGCCAAGGCATCCACCATGCGCCCTAAAACAACAAACACACACGAATAACCCAACACACAAACAAAACACACACAAACAAAAAACAAGATGCTCGCGTCCACTATACAGTTCTCACACACCACACCCACCACCACCAACCAGCCCACACGACCAGCCAGCAAATAATGAGCCACAAAAGGAACAACCACCCACACACAAACACGCGCGCAGGCACCATGTGCTGCCCCAGACACCCAACAGTGCACCAATGACCAACCACAACAAAGGTCGAAAAAGTTCAGTTCCTACCGGTTCATGCACCCCGTGCCCACACCACCCAGCATCCTTGAGCCGGGGTGGTACGTGTCCACCTGGAATTTCACAAACAAACGTCGGCAGCACCACGATCGTGTACTCAACCAACAAACACCCACAACTGTGGGYCACAAAAAAGCTCCTTAGAAAGGAGGTGATCCAGCCGCACCTTCCGGTACGGCTACCTTGTTACGACTTCGTCCCAATCGCCGATCCCACCTTCGACAGCTCCCTAACACGTTTGGGCCACTGGCTTCGGGTGTTACCAACTTTCATGACGTGACGGGCGGTGTGTACAAGGCCCGGGAACGTATTCACCGCAGCGTTGCTGATCTGCGATTACTAGCGACTCCGACTTCATGGGGTCGAGTTGCAGACCCCAATCCGAACTAAGGCCGGCTTTAGGCGATTAGCTCCACCTCACAGTATCGCTGCGCGTTGTACCGACCATTGTAGCATGTGTGAAGCCCTGGACATAAGGGGCATGATGATTTGACGTCATCCCCACCTTCCTCCGAGTTAACCCCGGCAGTCTCTCATGAGTCCCCAACCAAATGCTGGCAACATAAGACAAGGGTTGCGCTCGTTGCGGGACTTAACCCAACATCTCACGACACGAGCTGACGACAACCATGCACCACCTGTACACCAGCCACAAGGGAAAGACCATCTCTGGCCCGGTCCGGTGTATGTCAAGCCCAGGTAAGGTTCTTCGCGTTGCATCGAATTAATCCACATGCTCCGCCGCTTGTGCGGGCCCCCGTCAATTCCTTTGAGTTTTAGCCTTGCGGCCGTACTCCCCAGGCGGGGCGCTTAATGCGTTAGCTACGGCACGAACCCCGTGGAAGGGACTCACACCTAGCGCCCACCGTTTACGGCATGGACTACCAGGGTATCTAATCCTGTTCGCTACCCATGCTTTCGCTCCTCAGCGTCAGTTACTGCCCAGAGACCTGCCTTCGCCATCGGTGTTCCTCCTGATATCTGCGCATTCCACCGCTACACCAGGAATTCCAGTCTCCCCTACAGCACTCAAGTTATGCCCGTATCGCCTGCAACCCCGCAGTTAAGCTGCGGTATTCCACAAACGACGCGACAAACCACCTACGAGCTCTTTACGCCCAGTAATTCCGGACAACGCTCGCACCCTACGTATTACCGCGGCTGCTGGCACGTAGTTAGCCGGTGCTTCTTATCCAGGTACCGTCACTTTCGCTTCGTCCCTGACGAAAGGAGTTTACAACCCGAAGGCCGTCATCCCCCACGCGGCGTCGCTGCATCAGGCTTGCGCCCATTGTGCAATATTCCCCACTGCTGCCTCCCGTAGGAGTCTGGGCCGTATCTCAGTCCCAATGTGGCCGTACACCCTCTCAGGCCGGCTACCCGTCGACGCCTTGGTAGGCCATTACCCCACCAACAAGCTGATAGGCCGCGAGCTCATCCCACACCGAAAAAACTTTCCACAATGGCATCCAAACCATCGTCCTATCCGGTATTAGACCCAGTTTCCCAGGCTTATCCCGAAGTGCAGGGCAGATCACCCACGTGTTACTCACCCGTTCGCCACTCGAGTACCCCTGCAAGCAGAGGCCTTTCCGTTCGACTTGCATGTGTTAAGCACGCCGCCAGCGTTCATCCTGAGCCAGGATCAAACTCTCCACAAAAACACCCACAAAAAAGCGAGCATCAATCAGTAAAAGATTACTTAAGCCGTGAAAAGCCCAAAACCCAACCAAAACAAACCACACCACACACAAACAATGTGCATGGCCTGGCAATCCAAAAATTACTAAACAAACCAAAAAGGTTCATCACACATTGCTGCCCCTCCGACGAGGAAAAAAGACAACAACAAAAATCCAATCAGTCATGCGACCAACCAGACGAACAACACCCCATCAATGGTTCAGGCATCATCCGACCAGCACACACCACAAAACGATGCAAACACAGTCACACAAACCAACCAAACAAAATCATTGGCACACTATCGAGTTCTCACACAACACACGCACACCCAAACACACCCCACTTCCCGGGGCCTGCTCAAAGCGGCTTGTCCGACCCTACACACACCCACACAACAAACAAAATCGCCTGCCATGCGAATCAAAAGTAAGGATCTACCAGCGCTCGTTTTCCTACCGCCATCTCACCAGAACCACTGCCCGGCGGGGCGTTGTCGGTCACGCTGACTCATATAAAGCTACACACACCCAACCAACAACACAAATCAGCAGGTTAACTTGGCTTTCTACACCTTTTCTTTGGCATGGTTAGGGTTGATCAATCCCATGAGATACCCGGCCTGAATGACAATGCCAACAAACGCGAGGATCCCTGCTGTCACCAGCGCGAGAATGACTGCGCCGTCGAGGAAGCCTTGGGTATCCGATGCTCCGTTAGCGATGAAGAACATCAGGTAGCCGGGGATCATGCCCATTTCCGTGCGCCAGATCTTCACTGCGGCACCAATGACGGCGCTGGCAATTCCGCCGGCACCGATGGTGATCACTGCAGCCCAGGAGAATTCGGACGGCGATGCTAGACCAGCCACGCCGATATACGTCGCGGCGGAGGCCACCGCAGCCGCCCATGACAAGGCCAGCCAGCGCTGGCGCGGCACACCGTAGCTCGCGCCCGCTGCCGGACCGGGGATGCCGAGCCCTTGCAAGCAGTAGGCGGAGTACCAAACGATGATAGGTAGACCGCCGAAGAACTGGCGAAAGGTGTCATCACCGATGAAGTCCGACAGATACAGGAAGATGCAGTGCGCAATGGCCACACCGAACGCCCACAGCAGCTGCGGTTTGAAGATCAATTCGAATACGAAGCTGCCGCTTCCAAGATGCGAACCCGCCTTCCGGTCACTAGCCACTCCATCGCCGGCTATGTATTGCCCGCCGAAGAGCAGCCCCGACACCAGAGCCACGAGTGCGCCCGCGATGCCAACCCAATCCGGGCGCGCGACTAACGCAATGCCCGCGCTGAACACCACAGAGGGAACAACCGCCATGGCAGTGAGTTTTTTGGCCCGGGACTTGGCAACCCGTACGCCGTGTAGGCGGTGTCCTCCAACGACAGCGCACCAATCATGAACACCGTCAGCATCATTGGGCCGAAGATGACACCGACGGCTGAATCACGAACGACGTAAAGCAGTCCGAATGCGAGCATCGCAAGTATCGGGATCATCCAGATCAGGCGCGTCAGCGGCGCCGCGAAGAATTGGTGGCGGAAATATCCGAGCAGGCTTGCGTTCATCTAGGACACCTCCAAGTAGTGCTCGATGAGGTCGTCGAAAGTAGCGGCGCGGGCATGACGCGGGGCGTCACTGATCGGCACAAGTTCCGGGCCCGCGACAGCGAATTCATCGGCATCCTCAGGGGCACATTGCTTGAGCACGATCCCATCGCGCCCCAGAATCACCGCATCATCCAGGACTTTTGCAGCGTCGTCGATATGGTGCGTGGCCATGACGATCGTGCGCCCGGAATCCGCTTGGGCCAACAGGTGGCGGTAGAACACCCCAGTGTTGTGGGTATCCAGGCCGACATAGGGTTCGTCGAGAAGCAAAAGCTCTGTGCCCGATGCGAGCCCGATAATGATGGCGACCATGGCGCGCTGTCCGCGGGAGAGCTTGTCGTAACGCGCGTTCAGGGCATCGCCCATCTCGAAATCGGCGATGAGCTCATCGGCAAGCGCTTGATTCCAGGTGCGGTAGCGCAGCTGCGCACCTTTGATCACATCAGTGCCGGACCACGAGCCCGGATACGCGGTATCCGCGCCGGTCAGGCAGGTGTTGTCCATGACGCGGGCGTTGTCGAAGGGGCGCTGCCCGAAGACCTCGACCGTGCCGGCGTCGGGCTTTAGCTGGCCGCCGATGATCTTCAACAGCGTGGATTTGCCCACACCATTGCGGCCGAGCAGGCCGTGGATGCCGGGGCCGAAGTCCACGTCGACTCCCTGCAGAACATCTTTCTTTCCAAAGCTGTGGGCCAGGCCGGATACGTGAATTGTCATTGGTACATGCCTCTACTTTCTGCGACGCGGTCGATGAGGTCGTGGAGATCGGTGCGGGAATAATCGAGGCGCAGGGCTTCGTCGATAAGCGGTGCGATGTAGTCGCCGGCGAAATCCTCGCGGCGCTTGCCCACGATGCGTTCGCGCGCGCCCTCGGTGACGAACATCCCGATGCCGCGACGTTTTTCTAAGACCCCCGCTTCGACGAGCAAGGCCAGCCCTTTGCGCGCGGTGGCAGGATTGATGCTGTGGAATGCGGCTAGCTCATTCGTCGATGGGGCGCGCTGGCCGGGCTCGAGTTCGCCGTCCATGATCTGGTCCTGGATCAAACGCGCAATTTGAAGGAATAACGGTTCTGTGTCATTGCCCACCTTTCACCTCCCCGCGGTTAGTTGGTTGTGCAACTAACCGTATAACCGGTGGAACTTTTTGGCAACGTTTCGAGTTGAACTGAGCAGAACCTGCCCCTCCGCTGCGGATTTGCGCTGGTCAACGCAAAGCTTCAGCGAGACCGACGCAAAACAGGCAGACTGGGAGGGCGACAAATTTCTTTAGCTACATGAATAGATACGGATTTAGGAGCCATGCTTGAACGCACACTCGTCTTCGTCGACACGTCATACCTGCTCGCGAGCTTTTACAACTCGTGGGAAACAGGAGCACGGTCGCAGTTAGAAATCGACTTGCCGGAGGTGGTGAACAACCTCTCGGGCATGATCACGCAGCAACTCAACCAGCCGATTCACCGCCAGTTCTGGTACGACGGCATTCCCGACTCCGGCCCGCACCGCTACCAGCGCGCGCTGCGCACATGCGACGGCGTGCAGCTGCGCACCGGCCAGCTCATCGAGTGGGGTGAGCGCCGCACGCAAAAGGGAGTGGACACCCGCTTGGTTGCCGATATCGTAGTGAACGCCATGCGCGGCCAGTGCACCGACTTCGTGCTGGTCAGCGGCGACGCCGACATGATCCCCGGCGTCGAGGAAGCAACGAACGCCGGCATCCGCGTACACCTCTACGGCTTCGGCTGGGACTCGATGTCGTCGGCCCTGCGCCACGCCTGCGACACAACCACCATCTTGGACCCGCGCGAGGACTTCGCCGAGGCGATGCAGCTCCAGGTCCTCGAAGGCCCGCTACCGCCGACCATCCGCGAACGTCCGATGAACGACGCCGGCGAGGAGCACGAAGAAGGCATGTGCGACATCCCCCGCCCCGATGGGGAGCAGCCGCTGTCTGAGTCGGCCGTGGACAGCGAAGCAGAAGCGCTTGTCGATGGCGGCGCCGCCCCCGACGAATCCGTCCCCGCACGCGAATCTGCCCCGGCGCCTGAAGTTGGAGAAGCACAGCCGCCGGCCGGGAAACACGAGGCTGGGGTGGCAGGAGCAGCCAGCACTGATGCCGGCGACAATGACTACGACGACGATGGCGTAGACGACGACCCCTTCGAGGCGGAGACCGCCGAACCGTCAGCGACAAACCGGTCCGGCAATTCCACGCAAAGCACAGTACGCCCCGACCCGCCGTCCCCGGCGCAGTTGGCGGCGGCGAGCCCACGCAATATGCCGAAACCGTCGATGATGGCGCCGCGCCGCAAGCTCCGCTCGCGCTACGTGCCGCTGCCGGAGGAAGTGTGGACCTCGTCCGGGTTCCAGACCCCGTTCGACGTGGGCCAGCAGTACGCGACCTGGTGGTACGACAACGCGGCCTCGTCCGAACAGCGCGATAAGGCGCACATGCTTTCCGGCGGCGGCCTGCCCCCGGAAATCGATCGTCCGCTACTGCAATTCGCCTGCGAGACCCTGCACGAGTACACGCTTAGCGAGCACCAGCGTGTCAACCTCCGCGACGGCTTCCACTCCGGGATCCGCGGCGTGCTGATCAATATCCGCCGGACCCAGAGCTAAGCACTAGGACTGCGGGGATTCTCCGTCGAAGCGGTCGAGGCTCTCCTCGCTCGGCTCGCCGTCTTCCGGCTGAGCCGACTGGTCAGCGGCATTTGCCTCGGCGCCCGCCGCGTTGCCCAAGGTGGCGTCGGTGTCGACGTCCTCGTTCTCACCCGTGCCGGCGGTCAGCTCGCCAGCCTTCTCCGCGTCCATCGATGCGCGGATCTCAGCGAGCTTCGAGTTGGTCGCCACATCGGTCTGGCCGGACTCGATCTCGGCCATGACGCCGTCCACGCCCGACTCGGCGAGCTCCTGCTGGCCAAGGGCCGTGGCGTAACGGCGCTCGATCTTGTCGCGCACGCCGTCCAGCGTCGGCACCGAATCGTCCTCGCGGAACTGGCCGATGGTGTCCATCGTCTGGGCGGTGTGCTCCTGCATTTTCGCCTGGTCCACCTGGGAGCGCAGGCGGTTGACCTCGTTCATCTGCTCCTGCAGGCGGGCCTCCGACTGCTTCTGCTGCTGCTCGGCCTGGGCCGCCGCCTGTTCCGCGGCGGAGTACTGCGTGGACAGATCCTGCAGCTCCTGCTCCACCGTGACCAGCTGCGCCGCGAGAGTCTCCGCGGTGGTGTTGAACTGCTGCGCCTTGGTGCTATCGCCCTCAGCCGCGGACTTGTCCGCCATCTGCAGCGCGGTGCGGGTCTTGTCCTGCAGCTCCTGCTGCTTCTCGCGCTTGCGGTTGATGGTCATCTCCAGCTGCTTCTTCGAACCGATGATCTCCGCCGCCTGACGGGTGATCTCGTTGTGCTGCTCCTTCGCCGCGTTAGCAGCCTGCTCAATCTGGACCTTCGGGTCAGCATTCTCGTCGATCTTCGAATCGAACGACTGCATGAGGTACTTCCAGCCCTTGCTGAACGGGTTAGCCATGAATGAGGGTCCTTTGCTTCCGTAGATGGTTCGTCGAACTTTTCGTTTCCCGAGTCTACGTGCGTTGCCCTAATACCGTCTGACCCCAAAATGCAGACCGATCCCCCGGCACCACACCAGGAGAGGGTGCCGGGGGATCTAGCCAGTGCAGGCCTGGAAGTCTATTTCTCACCCTGCTGAGCGATATCGCGGTGGACTTCCTCCATGTCGATGCCGCGGACCTGCTGAATGAACTCCTCGAGCCCGGCCGGCGGCAGCGCACCAGAGGTCTGGCCCAGCAGAATGCCCTCGCGGAACGCGAAGAGCGTCGGGATCGACTGGATCTGCAGGGCAGCGGAAAGTCCCTGGTTAGCTTCGGTGTCGAGCTTGGCGAAGGTGATGTCGGAGTGCTGCTCAGACGCCTTCTCAAAGGTCGGGGCGAAAGCCTTGCACGGTCCGCACCAATCCGCCCATGCGTCGACCAGGACGATGTCATTGTTCTCGATGGTCTGGGTGAACGTGTCTTCGGTTACATTGACGGTACTCACGGTTCATCTCCTATCAGTGCTTTAGTACTCTCGTACTTAGGGAGTCCCCCGTTAATGCGGGGTCTGTGTTGGTTCAACCCTATCAACGCCGTCTTCATTCCCTCCGGAGTGAGCAGTAGTTAAAAGGAGAGCACGTGACTAAGAACTACCGGTTCGAAGGCCCTACGGACGAGACATCCGTGGCGAAGTTGAAGGACGAGGTGAGTCAGGTGCTGGGGACCCAAGGCGTGAAGATCGAAGCGGACGAAGGAATCATGCGCGTCCGCGGAGAGAACTTCACCGATGAGCAGATCTCGCTCGCCGCGGAGTACGCGGGCTTTTCGCTTATCGACGAATAGCGCGCACCCCACCTACCCCCACAGAAAGGTGATGACTTATGACAGATATAGGGTGCTGTTGCAAAGTTGGGGCAGTAGGAAGAGCGACGTGAAATAATCACAGCCATGGGTATCTTCTCCGGTCGTCATTTCCCCCCGTGACATCATTCTGTGGGCAGTGCGGTGGTACTGCCGCTACGGGGTGAGCTACCGCGATCTGGAGGAAATGATGACTTCAGCGGGGCGTGCCGGTCGATCACACCACGATCTACCGCTGGGTCCAGAAATACGCCCCTGAGCTGGACAAGCAAACACGGTGGTACCGGCAGGTACCTGACTGGCAGGGGTGCTGTTGCAAAGTTGGGTGGAGAACCGCGAACACTCCTTTCTTCGTCGCCTGGCCAGCATTATGGCCCAGCCTGCTTAGATATTCTGGAAGACCCGGTTGACGATCACCGCGTCCGGGTTCGGTTGCCCGTAGGCAAACATCGTGCCTTGCCCTTTCCGCAATGAGTGCATCGCCTCCATCCCTTTCAACGTCCGATATGCAGATGTCCGGTTCTTAAACGCGCCTTTCGGCCCGAGGATCCGCTTCAGCCGACCATGGTCGCCTTCCAGGATGTTGTTGAGGTATTTCACCTGCCGGTGTTCCACTGTTGGCGGGCAGATTCCCTCTGACTTCAACTCGGCGATTGCCCTGGCTAGGGAGGGTGCTTTATCGGTGCTGATCACTCTGGGATACCCGGCTGATGCATTGGATCTGAGGGCCTTGGCCAGGAAACGCTTCGCTGCGGCCACGTTCCGCTTCGGAGAGAGGTAAAAGTCCAGGGTCTGACCACCGGCGGTGATCGCCCGATAGAGATAGCACCACCTGCCGCCGACCCGGATATAGGTCTCATCCACCCGCCAGGAACTGGCCTGCCAGTCAGGTACCTGCCGGTACCACCGTGTTTGCTTGTCCAGCTCAGGGGCGTATTTCTGGACCCAGCGGTAGATCGTGGTGTGCTCGACCGGCACGCCCCGCTGAAGTCATCATTTCCTCCAGATCGCGGTAGCTCACCCCGTAGCGGCAGTACCACCGCACTGCCCACAGAATGATGTCACGGGGGAAATGACCATGACGACCGGAGAAGATACCCATGGCTGTGATTATTTCGCGTCGCTCTTCCTACTGCCCCAACTTTGCAACGGCACCGCTGTACGTGAGGGGAAGTGACCGTAGATCGTCACCCGTCCCAGACCAGCTTCCCGGGCAATGCTGGTGACTGTGGCGTCGGGTCGGCTGCGCAGCTGCGAGATCGCCGCCGCGATGATGCGCTCGGCATTCCTCGCCGCATCCGAACGGCGACGTTGCGGGCTTGGCGTGGTGTGAAGCATCGTCTCCATCTCCGTTAGTCAGACAAATGTGTTTGACTTAGGGTATCAGAAACGCAGTCACTCGTGTATGAGTTTCACGGTCCTAGGGCCGCTGAATCAGGAAACTGAGCTACGCAGGACGGACCAAGCGTCCTTACTTCTCTCCGCCTCGCGCCCGTGGCTTGGTGTTCGCGGTGGTGCCTTACTGGGGGTCTACTCGGTGATGCTCCAGCACGCCCTCAATACCGAACAGTCGGTCAGGCATAAGCCTGGCGACGGGTGCGACCATCACGTTGATCAGGCGCGACACTGAGGGGCTAGGTGCCATCTCATCCCATGGGCACCGACCTATGGCACACGGGTTTCCGTGGTGTTCCCTGGGATAGCGGATCGGTGTTGGAGTTCCTCGATGAGGACGCGGGTGTTCTCGGAGTAGTCCACTGGGACGTGGATGAGCTGCACTCCGCCCTGAGTGAATGCGTCTTCCAGGGCGGGGCCAAGCTGCGCCGCTTCGGTGACGTGGGTGCCGGTGGCGCCGTATGCCCTTGCGTAGGCGACGAAGTCAGGGTTGCCGAAGGTCATGCCATAGTCGGGGAACCCGTCGACAGCTTGTTTCCATCGGATCATGCCATAGGCGTGGTCATCGAGGATCACCACCACAAGGTTGAGGCCGAGGCGGACCGCGGTTTCGAGCTCTTGGCTGTTCATCATGAACCCGCCGTCGCCGCAGACGGCCATGACCCGACGGCTCGGGTACAAGTGTGCGGCGGTGATCGCCGAGGGCAGGCCGGCTCCCATAGTGGCCAGGGCGTTGTCGAGCAGGAGCGTGTTCGCTGTGGTGGTGCGGTAGTTGCGGGCGAACCAGATTTTGTACATGCCGTTATCGAGGGCGACGATGCCGTCATCGGGCATGACCTGGCGAACCTGATGCACGATGCGTTGCGGGGTGAGCCGGTCCTCGGTGGCCCGGTCGGCGACCTTTGCGAGGATGCGCTCACGCAGCGGCAGCAGCGCTCCGGCGTGCGGTACGCGGCCGGCGAGTTGTTCGGTGAGGGCGTGCAGGGTGTGGTGGAGATCACCGATGACTTCCAGTTGCGGGGTGTAGACCTCTTCGACGGTGGCAGGCTGGTAGTCGAGATGCACGACCCGCGGCCCGTCGGCTCGCATGATGAACGGGGGTTTCTCGACCGTGTCATGTCCGATGGTGACGATCACATCGGCCTGCTCGATGGCCTCGTGTAGGTAGTCGCCCTCGGTCAGTGCTGCGGTGCCCAGGTAGAGGTCGGTGCATCCGGAGACGGTGCCCTTGCCCATCTGGGTGGTGAAGAACGGAATCCGCGAGCGAGAGATGAACTCGGTCAGCGCCTGGGTGCATCGCGGTCGTGCGGCGGCAGCGCCGAGCATGATCAACGGACGCTTGGCTCCCGAGATCACCTCGACGGCGGCGTTGATCGCCTCGGTGCTGGCCGTGGGCAGGACCGGGTGAGCGGGCTCGGCCAGGTCCAGGCGGGGCGTGGTGGTGGCGGCGATGTCTTCGGGTAGCTCCAGGTGCACCGGGCCGGGCCGTTCAGCTTGTGCGACGCGGAAGGCTTCACGGACCAGTGTCGGGATGGAGGCGGGCGAGACGATCTGCTGGGTCATCTTGGTCAACGGCTTCATCGCCGCGATCGTGTCCACGATCTGGAAGCGTGCCTGCGCGGCGGTGAGGATGCCTTTCTGTGCGGTGATCATGACCATCGGCATCGCCCCGAGCAGCGCATAGGCCGCGCCGGTGGACAGGTTCAGGGCACCGGGGCCCAGCGTGGTCAGGCACACCCCTGGTCGGCCGGTGAGGCGCCCGTGGGTGGCGGCCATGAAGGCGGCGGCCTGCTCGTGACGGGTCAGGACCAGTTCGATGCTGGAGCGGCGGATCGCGTCGAGCAGATCGAGGTTCTCTTCGCCGGGCAGTCCGAAGATGCGATCAACACCTTCGTTCTCCAGTCCTGCGACCAGCAGATCGGCTGCGGTGAAAGTGGTGGTCGTGATGGCGGTGGCCTCCGTGTCTCCTCGAATCGGTCAGGTCAGCTGCAGCGTGGTGAGGCAGGTAGCCTTAGCCACTCGGCACACCACACTTGTACACACCTTGAACAACACATTGCAACGAATATTTACGAACACCATCCCGGTCCCAGTCTCGCAGCTGGTCGCGGGCGACCAGTTCGTGGTGCGCCCGGGCGAGAAGATCGCCACGGACGGCCGGGTCATCTCCGGGCACTCGGCGGTGGACAACTCGATGCTCACCGGCGAATCCGTCCCTGTCGAGGTCACCGAGGGCGACACCGTCACCGGAGCAACGGTGAACCAGACTGGCCGTCTCGTTGTCGAGGCGACACGCGTCGGCGCGGAGACCACCCTGTCGCGCATGAGCGAGCTGGTGCGGCAGGCGCAGGCGGGGCAGGCGCCCGTCGAGAAGCTTGTGGACCGCATCTCGCGCGTCTTCGTCCCTACCATTATCGCGGTCGCTCTGGTAACGCTGGCCGTGCACCTTCTGCTCGGACACCCGGCCCCGCAGGCGTTCTCCGCGGCGGTGGCAGTGCTGATCATTGCGTGCCCGTGCGCGCTGGGGCTGGCGACACCGACGGCGATCCTCGTCGGCACCGGGCGCGGCGCACAAATGGGCCTGCTGATCAAGGGCCCGGAGATCCTCGAATCGACCCGGCGCGTGGACACGATCGTGCTGGACAAGACCGGCACGGTCACCACCGGCGAAATGACAGTGTCCAACGTTGAGCCTGCGAAGGGCTTCACAGCCGAGGAAGTGCTCGCGCTCGCCGCTGCTGTGGAATCCGGGTCCGAGCACCCCATCGCTCGGGCGATCGTCGCTGCGGGCGCTGACGTGCAGGTTCCGGAGGCCACCGACTTTGCAAGCACGCCAGGTCAGGGCGTCCAGGCGCTTGTCGACGGCTTCCCTGTCACCGTCTCCCGCGGCACCGGCGACCGGGCCCGGGCGCTGGAGAATGACGGTGCCACTGCGGTGTCCGTGACCGTCGACGGGGCTGATGCCGGCGTGATCGCGGTGCGCGACACCGTGAAGGAGACCTCCGCGCAGGCAATCGCGGACCTGCGCGATCTGGGGCTCACCCCGCACCTGCTCACCGGCGACAACCCCGGTGCCGCCCGAGCAGCGGCCGAGGCCGTCGGGATCGACACGGAGAATGTGACGGCGTCGGTGATGCCGGAGGAGAAGGTGGATGTCGTCGATAAGCTGCGCACTGACGGCAAAGTTGTCGCGATGGTCGGCGACGGCGTGAACGACGCTGCCGCTCTGGCCACCGCCGACCTGGGACTGGCCATGGGCTCCGGCACGGACGTCGCGATTGAAGCTGCCGACATCACCCTGATGGGCGACGACCTGCGGTCCGCCGCCGACGCCATCCGGCTCTCGCGCGCGACGCTGCGCACGATCAAGGGCAATTTGTTCTGGGCGTTCGCGTACAACGTGATCCTCGTGCCCGTGGCCGCGTTCGGGCTGCTCAATCCAATGCTGGCGGGCATCGCCATGGCTTTTTCGTCTGTGTTCGTCGTGACCAATTCGCTGCGTCTGAACCGTTTCCGGGCGGGAAGTTCTGAATAGATATCGCTCGCCCGCTTCTGTATCCCGATTGATGCTGGCTACTATTTCGGTGCATGAGCACCACTGCCAGCACAAATGCATTGTCCCGGAACGAGCGGCTCGACCGACTCCCCGTCACCGGCAAGCACAAACGCCTGCTCGTCGGCTCGGGCATCGGGTGGGCGCTCGACGCGATGGATGTCGGGCTGGTGTCGTTCATCATCGCGGCGCTGGCTGTGCACTGGGACCTGGATAAGTCCACGACCTCCTGGATCGCGTCGATCGGCTTTATCGGCATGGCCATCGGCGCCTCTCTCGGCGGTCTGCTCGCGGACAAGATCGGCCGCCGCCAGGTCTTCGCCGCGACGCTGCTGCTCTACGGCCTAGCCACGGGCGCATCCGCGCTGGCCTGGTCGGTCGGCGCGCTGATGATCTTCCGCTTCCTCGTCGGGCTCGGCTTGGGCGCGGAACTGCCCGTGGCGTCGACTCTGATCAGCGAGTTCTCCCCGCGCAAGGTCCGCGGTCGCATGGTCGTGCTGCTCGAAGCTTTCTGGGCGGTCGGCTGGATCTTGGCCGCCGTCATCGGCACCTTCGTCGTCTCCCAGGGCGAGACCGGCTGGCGGTGGGGCTTCGCGCTCGGCGCTGTTCCTGCGGTGTACGCCATCTATGTGCGCCTCGGGCTACCGGAATCGGTGCGCTACCTCGAAACGGCCGGACGACACGACGAAGCCGAAGAAATTGTCCGGTCCTTCGAATCCGCCGCCGACCCGGCGAAGATCGACCACTCCCCCGCCCCTGCTGCCACCGACGACGATGTCCGCGGCGGGATTTGGAGCCCGGCACTGCGTCGCCGCACCGCAGCATTCTGGGCAGTGTGGTTCGGTGTCTCCCTGTCCTACTATGGCGCTTTTATCTGGATCCCGTCGCTGCTGGTCGACCAGGGCTTCACCCTGGTGCGCTCGTTCACCTTCACGTTGATCATCACGGTCGCGCAGCTGCCCGGGTACGCCGCCGCCGGCTGGTTGATCGAGGTCTGGGGCCGCCGTATCACCTTGTCCGTATTCCTCGCCGGCTCCGCTCTAGCCGCCGTGCTCTACGGGTTCGCCGCCGTACCGTGGCAGATCATCGCCGCCGGCTGCCTGCTGTCATTCTTCAATCTCGGCGCCTGGGGCGCGCTCTACGCAATCGGCCCGGAGCTCTACCCCACCGCGATCCGCGCGACCGGTACCGGCGCTGGCGCCGCCTTCGGCCGGATCGGCTCCATCATCGCGCCGCTGATCGTCCCGCCGGTGCTGAATTTTGGCGGTCCGTCGGCGGTATTCTGCGTCTTCGCCGCCGCATTCGCTCTGGCTTGTATCGCGGCATTCACACTGCCGGAGCAGCGCGGTAAGGCGTTGAGCTAACCGCGCGCCATGTTGACGAAGCGCGAGTAGTGCAACTGGTGCGCCACGGCGACGGTGTCGATCGGGCCGCCACGGTGCTTCGCGATGATGATGTCCGCCTCACCCGCGCGCTCGTTGTCGCGGTCCTGCGAGTCCGGGCGGTACAAGAGCATGACGATATCGGCGTCCTGCTCGAGCGAGCCGGACTCACGCAGGTCAGCGAGTTGCGGCCGCTTGTCGGTACGGGCCTCCGGACCACGGTTGAGCTGAGAGATCGCGATGACCGGAACCTCTAGCTCCTTGGCCAGCAACTTGAGCTGGCGGGAGAAGTCCGACACCTCCTGCTGGCGTGATTCGACCTTGCGGCCGGAGCTCATCAGCTGCAGGTAGTCGAGCACCACAAGATCTAGGCCGTGCTGCTGCTTCAAACGGCGGGCCTTGGACCGGATCTCCATCATGGTCAGATTCGGAGAATCATCGACGAAGATCGGCGCCGCCTGGATCTCGCGGAGACGTTGGGTGAGCTTCTCCCAGTCGGCTTCTTCCATCTGGCCGGAACGCATCGCCGCCAGCTTGATCTCGGTCTCGGCGGAGAGCAGACGCATGACGATCTCGGAGGCACTCATCTCTAACGAGAAGATGACCGACGTCAGTCCGTTGTGGATAGAGCACGAGCGCACGAAATCCATGGCCAAGGTCGACTTACCCACACCGGGACGCGCAGCGATAATGATCATCTGACCGGCGTGCAGGCCATTGGTCAGGCGGTCCAAATCGATAAAGCCGGTGGGCACACCTGCTGCCAAGCCGCCTTCCTTCTCGTAGGCGGCGAGCTCGTCCACGGTGGGCTTGAGCAGGTCAGCGAGCGCACGGTAGTCCTCGCCTGTCTTCTGCTGGGCGACCGCGAAGACTTCCTGTTGCGCACGGTCGACGAGATTCTCGATTTCCATGCCTTCGGCGCCGTCGTAACCGAGCTGGGCGACGCGGGTGCCGGCATCTACCAGCTGGCGGAGCGTCGACTTCTCCCCCACGATGTCCGCGTAGTAGCGGGCGTTCGCCGAGGTGGGCACCTCGGAAATCAGCGTGTGCAGGTACGGTGCGCCGCCCGCACGCTCCAGCTGGTTTAAGCGGTCCAGGCGGCCGCTGACAATCAGCACGTCCACCTCGGAGCCTTGTGAGTACAGATCCAGAATCGCCTGATAGATCAGCTGGTGCGCCGGGAAGTAGAAGTCCTCCACCCGCAGTAGCTCACTGACGTCGATGACCGTGTTCGGACTGAGCAGCATCGCACCGAGCACACCCTGTTCGGCTTTCCGGTCATGCGGAGGCTGACGGTATTCGCTCAGATCATCTCGGTCCTGCGAGAAGCCCTTTCCTCGGCTGTAGCGCGAAGAACCACCGGATCGCCCGGATCCACCCCGGTAGTCCTCCGGCGGCCCGTCGGTGGGTTCCGGCGGCAGAGGCACTGCTTCATCGGCGAAGCTGTCGCCCCCGTTGGGGGTGTCCTGCGACGAGTTTCCCTCAGATGTTCCCGCTGTACCCGATGCCATATTCTCCCGCTCCTTACACGTTGTCAGGTCGTGTGAGATGTTACCTGCCAGGGTGAACCACACCCGCGTCTAGCAGCTCTTTTAAACACCCCCCAACAAAGTTATCCACAGCCCCATGTGGACAACTTCCACAAAGCCCTCGACCTATTTCACACCCCCGCAGCCTTCCTTGTGGATAACTTGTGGATAACTTCTGTAGCTATCCCCATTCAGCGCGTAAGATGCAGCTGAACAGGCTTTTATTCAGACCACAGAACCATCACGTCCGGTGAATAACTTCACAACCTGCGGGTTTGACAACAGGAAAATCAGCCTCATAATCATCGCGACCCGGTGTAATTTACGCATAGTTTTGCGCTGTGAACTGCAGCTTTTCCACCGGTTATCCACAACGTCTGTACGCAACCGCAGGTCAGCGCCGAAGAAGAAAATCGTTCAAAAGCCACGCAAAAAGAGCGTGGGCCCCACTCCTCACAAGTGGGACCCACGCTCAAAGCTGTTGTCATTGGATCGCGTCTGGCGCGATCGCCGCTAGGCGCAATTATTTATGCGCTAACGACCTCGAAGTTCACCTTGCCCTCCACGTCATCGTGGAGTCGGACCTTGACCTGGTAGCCGCCGGTGCTGGTCACGAGACCCTTCGGAACGTTGATGCGGCGTTTGTCCAAGTTCGGGCCACCTGCTGCTGCAACGGCATCAGCGATGTCGGCCGGCTTGACCGAGCCGAAGATCTTGCCACTGTTGGAGGTACGCACCTTGACGGTGACGCCCTGCAGCTGGTCGAGCTGGTCACGCAGTTCCTTTGCGTGGTCCAGGTCGCGCACTTCGCGCTCCTGCTGGGTGCGCTTAATGTCTTCAATCTGCTTCTCAGCACCGCGGGTGGCCACGATGGCCAGGCCGCGCGGAAGCAGAAGGTTACGTCCGTAGCCGTCCTTGACCTCGACAATGTCGCCGGGTTCACCAAGGTTCTCAACGGCAGCGGTGAGGATCAGTTTCATAATCCTGACCTTTCCTTCTGAAAGTTGATGGTGTTTTGTCGATGTGTTTTAGAACGGGGGCTCGTCGTCCATGCCGCCGAAGCCGCCGGCAGGGGGTGCAGAGTTCCACGGGTCGTTGGCGGGCTGGTTGTTCTGCTGGCTGCCCTGGTTGGACGGACCAGACTGACCTCCGCCTTGGTTGCCGCCGCCACCGAATCCACCGGTGGACTGGCCGCCGCCCTGGTTGCCGCCGAAACCTCCGCCGGAGCGACCGCCCTCACGCGGGTTCCGGTTCACGTTCGCGGTGGCGTACTTCAGGGACGGACCGACCTCGTCGGCCTCAACCTCGAATACCGTGCGGTTTTCGCCCTCACGGTTCTGGTAGGAGCGCTGCTTCAGGCGGCCGTTGACAATCACGCGCATGCCCTTGGTCAGCGACTCCGCAACGTTTTCCGCGGCCTCACGCCACGCGTTGCAGGTCAGGAACAAAGCTTCGCCGTCTTCCCACTGGCCGGAATCGCGGTTGTACACGCGCGGGGTGGATGCGATGCGGAAATTCGCCACCGCAAGCCCCGTCGGGGTGAATCGCAGTTCCGGGTCAGCAACGAGGTTGCCTACGACAGTGATTGGGGTATCGCCTTGTGCCATTTTTCGTCCTTACCTTTTCGACCTTGTGAACAGTGTGCTGTATCGACGTTTATTGTCGTGTGCAAGCCAGTGTATAGCCCGCACCGAACACAGCCCGTGCGCTGGGGTTTTCACCTTCGCGCGCCGTTCTAAAAGTTCAGCGCTTACTTGTTGTCGGTGCGCAGAACCTTGGTGCGGATAACAGAGTCGTTCAGGTTCAGACGACGGTCGAATTCCTGCACGGTCTCCGACTCGCAGTCCAGAGTGACGACCGCGTAGACGCCTTCTTCCTTCTTGTCGATCGGGTATGCAAGACGACGCTTGCCCCACACATCGACGTTTTCCACCGTGCCGTTATCCTTGCGGACAATTTCAAGGTACTTGTCCAGGGACGGGGCAACAGTGCGTTCATCCTGACTCGGGTCGAGAATGATCATTACTTCGTAGTGACGCACGGACCTCATCACCTCCTATGGTCGTTTCATTGGTTTCGGCCACCGCCCTTGTGGCGATGGCAGGAGGGTCGTTGCGTCAAGCAACCAGTCCAGCGTACCGCAGGGATCGAGCGCGGAGAAATTGCTTATCGACGCCCCGCGTTGCCGTCTCTACTAGTCGTCCCGGTCAACATCGCGCACTAGTCCATCGGGGTCGACATCGATGTCGATGTCGCCGAACTCGATCTCCCAGTACCCGTCATCGTCCCATTCGATCTCGACGCCGCCCTCATTGTTGTTGGCTGCAGCGAGGACGCGCTCGACTTCTTCTGCGGAAACCCCTTCATCAGCCATCTCGGCTTCCGCTTTGCCGGTGTAGCCGGTCACTTCGGCTGGCAGGTCACCCTGTGCGCTGCCCGCGGCCTGCGACTGATCGTCTTGGTCATCAGCCTGGTCATCGTCACCGTCATCTGCCGCAGGAGTGGTCTCCGTGACCTGTTCGGTCACGGTCTCAGGGGCGGCAGAAGTTTCGGACGGAGCATCGTCGGCAGTGTCGCTACATGCGGCAAGAGAGACGGAAAGAGCAGGCACAGCGAAAATCGTCGTTAGTTTCTTCAGCCTCATGATTTCCACCGTACGTAGCCATGAAGATTCGTCAACGAAATCTTTGTTCTCCCTGGGCACACCGTGAATATTGTCCGTAAGGCTCGCCCGTGGAAACTTACTGGCCCGCGTTCGGCGCGGCGACGAAGACGGCCAGGAAGACCGGGACGAAGGTCATGAAGATGAATGCGGCGAGCCCGAGCCCGACGGACAACGCTGCGGGTTTGTTCTTCACGACTGTCCAGTAGCAGGCAGTGAAGAGACCGAATGCGACGAGGATGGAACAGATTCCGAGGATTGTGGTCGCGGTGAGACCCATGTGCGTTTCGCCTCCTCCCAATCAGCCGGGCTGGTCATGAGCGGGTCGCAGCCGAAGTGGGCGTCACGGACCTTGTCGCGGCGGCGGCCGCACATCTGTTGAACGACCAGCACCATAATCGCCACGATGAACGCGTCGCGGGCGATCACGATGATGTTGAGCGCCGCGCCAGGCAAGCCGAGGTTGTCGGTGCCCATCATGTGCCACATGAGGATCGGCCACACCATCATGTCCACGGTCATCCACGTCAGCAGCAGACGCCAATAGGGGAGTGCGAGGACGGCGGGTACGACCAGCCACAGGGAGTACTGGGGGCTCCACACCTTGTTGAACAGCAGGAAGAAGCCGATGATGAGCACCACCAGCTCGGCGATGCGCGGTTCCTGCGGGGCTTTCAGCCCCGCAACCAGGACGAACAGGCACCCCAGAAGGAAGAGCACGAGAGTCACCGCGTTGAGGATGACGGGAGCGCCCTCGCCGGAGTCGAATCCGGTCCATCCGGTCATGCGCGATATCACCGCGTAGATCGTGGTCCACTCCCAGCCGCGCTCAGTGTTGAGGCGCTGGAATTCGTGCCAGGAATCGTAATTGTGCAGCATGAGCGGAACATTGACCGCCATCCACGTCGCGGCGGCACCGACGGTCAGCTTCACCCACGGCATCATGTCGCGGCGGCGCAGGAAGACAACGAGGTACGCACCGAGCAGGAAAATCGGCCACATTTTGAACGCCGCTCCCGCTCCGATCAGCACGCCGGCCAGCCAGAACCGCTTGTTGCGCGCGGCCAGCATCGCGCCGACCGCGAATGCGATGGAGGGAATGTCCCAGTTGGTGAACGCGTGCACGATCAGCAGGGGAGAGGCCACCACGAGGATCGTGTCCCAGATGCGGTTGCCGGCCAGTTCCGCGACCATGCGCGCAGTGGCCACCCAGATCACGGCCATCACGAAGGCAGTCACGTACAAGTACCAGCCAGAGTCGGGCAAAAGCTTATCGACGACCGGATACGTCGTTCTGGCGATCCACCCCATCAAACCCTGGAACAGGCCGCCCAGGACCGGGTACTCCATGTACCGGGTGAGGTCGCCCTCCACCCACGAATAGTCGTAGACGAAACCGGGCTGGTCGAGCCCGCGCCCGCCGTAAAGCGGGACGATGTCGTTGTAGCAGAACGAGGTGTACTGGCGGTTTCCGTCCCAGTTGAGCTGCATCGCGCCGTCGACAAGCTTGCCGCGTGCGCAGTTCGATTTGGACAGCGCACCGAATGCGAGGAATGTCCACGCGACCGCGATGATCGCGCGCAGGGGAGTCCACCAGCGCCCGCGGCCGATCTGCGCGAACCGGCCCATCGGTCCGCCGAGTACGCGCACCACGCCCGCCGCCGCTGGCTCGGTGGAGGCCGGCTGGATACGGTCTGCCGGATCAGGCCAGCGCGCGCCGCTGTGCTGGGTGGCGTCCTGCTTCGTGGTCACGTTATCCGACCAGTTCGTCGATCAGGCCGCCGATGTCCACCTCTGGCTGGCGTTGCGCCGGCGGTGCCGGAGCAGGCGCGGGTGCCGGAGCAGGCGCGGGTGCCGGAGCTGGTGCAGGCGCTTCCGGCGCCGGCGCCGGTTCAGCCAGAGCCTCCGGTGCGGGCGCCTCCGCCGCGCCCCCCTGGCCGGTGCCCGTGCCCCCCTGGCCGGTGCCCGTGACGGTACCGTAGTCGTAGCTCTGGTAGCTCGGGGCGGTGCCACCGCCGTACTTACCGCCCGAGTACGGGTTGATACCCCAATTGATCGGCTTGGCCTCGGGGAACTGCTCGTACTCTTGGCCCTCGAGGACTCCGTCGAGAACGCCCTTCCAGATCGCGCCCGGGGACATGGAGCCGTACATGTTGCCGCCCCACTGGTTGAAGATGGGGGAGGTGTTGTCGGCGGTGCCCACCCATACGGCGACGGAGAGCTGCGGGGTGCCGCCGATCATCCAGGCGTCCTTGTTGTTGCCCGAATCGCCCATCTGTGCGGTACCGGTCTTAGCGATCGACGGGCGGCCGCCCGCCAAGGCCTTATTCGACCAGCCGGCGATCGGCTGCATCGCCTCGATGACGTTGTCGGCGACGTGGGCGTTGACGCGGCGCTCCTTGTACTCCGGGTCGAATTCGTAGAGCACCTCGCCGTCTGCGGTGGTGACCCGCTGGACGAAGTGGGGCGGGTGCCAGACGCCGCGGTTGGTCAGGGTGGCCACGCCGGTGGCCAGATCGATCACGCGGGACTGGTACTGGCCCAGGATGATGCCGTCGTACGGGGTCTCGCCGTTCTCGGTCAGCGTGTGCGGAATATTCGGCAACTCGCGGGCGACACCGAGGGCGTGCGCCATGTCGGCTGTGTCCAACGGGCCGTTGTCCAAATCGGACTGCATGCGGATGAACGAGGTGTTGTAGGATTTCTTCAACGCCTCAGCCAAGGTGGTCACGCCGCCGTAGACACCGGAGTTGTTGTCGATGGTCCGGTCGCCCACGGTGACCGGTGACGAGTCGTAGTACGCCGAGAGCGGAATACCCTGCTGAAGGGCGGCTGCCAGACCGAAGATCTTGAAGGCGGAACCGGTCTGCAGGCCGGCGTTGGCGTAGTCCCAACCACTGGGGTCGTCGCCGCCGTAGTAGCCCTTGATCGCGCCGGTGGCCGGGTCCATGGCCACAACGCCGGCGCGCGCGTCCTCCTGCAAGAGGCTGAGCTGCTCCTCGGAGGTCTTGAGCACCTGGTCCTGGGTGCGCTGGTCGATGGTGGTGGTGATCTGCAGACCGCGGTTGGTCACGTCGGCCTCGGTGATGCCCACCTGCTCGAGCTCAGCCATGACCTGGTTCTTGATTAGGCCGTTCGGGCCGGTCGCTTCGGTGTAGGCGGAGTAGCTTTGCGGGTCGCGGGTATCAGGGAATTTCGCGCCGGCGCGCTCCTCCGGGGTGATCGATCCCATGCCCACCATGCCGTCGAGCACATAGTTCCAGCGGTTCATCGACTCCTGCTCGTTATTCCACGGGTCGAGTTGGCTGGGCAGCTGAATCAGACCGGCGAGCACGGCGCCTTCCTCGAAGGTCAGTTCGGAGGCGGGTTTATCGAAGTAGGCGTTCGCCGCCGCCTGGATGCCGTAGGCGTTGCGCCCGAAGTAAATGGTGTTGAGGTAGCCGGCGAGGATTTCTTCCTTCGACCAATGGCGGGTCATCTTGATCGAGTAGACCAGCTCGTTGAACTTGCGCTGGTAGGAGCGCTCGTTGCCCACAATGGTGTTCTTCACGTACTGTTGCGTGATCGTGGAGCCGCCGCCGGCGGAATCATCGCCGGTCAACTGGCCGAGCACCGCGCGGCCGAAGCCGGTGAAAGAAAAGCCTGAGTTTTCCCAGAAGTCTCGGTCCTCTGCGGCCAAGACGGCGTCCTGGACATGCTCGGGCACCTCGTCGAGCGGGATCTGCTCGCGATTGCCCTCGGCGGGGACGATGCGTGCGAGCTGGGTTGCGCCGTCATTGGCGAAGATGGTGGACACCTGCGCTGTTTCCATCTCGCCCGGCTGCGGCAGGTCCGCTTGGGCGTACTTCACACCGAAGATGGTCAGCGGAACTGCCATGATCAGTACGAGCGCCAGGACGAAGGCCGCGAGCCACTGGCTCTTGCGGCTCTGCTCATTCTTCCCCGCGTTCTCCGCCGTGCGCTTGCCGGACGTGGCCTCCGTTTTAGCGGACGCTTTCGCAGTCGAACCAGCTCCAGCCTTGGATCCCGCCTTGGAATTGGCCTTGCTTGCGGTGTGGTTCTGCTTGCCTGCACCGCTGCGGGTTGCGTCGGTCTTCTTCGCGGTCTCGCGGCGCGGCGCATCCGGTTTCTTGCCGGAGCCGTTGCCGGACTCTTTATCTCGGTCTCGTGCCAATTGAAGTGTTCCTGCCTACTCGATTCCTCTAGGACAGAGTACTTCCTTGAGCGCCGAATGACGGAACCGGAACAGCTTCAGCGGTGCTCAAAAGATAGTTCCAGCGGCAGTTGCCGCAAACCTCGACGGTGTGGACGGTGAACGGGCCGGTTTCGTCGATAAGCTCCGCGATCTCTTCTTCGTTGCGTGCGGACCCGCAACGGCGGCCCAAGTTGTCTCCGTAGACCCATAAGACATTCCGCATTGTGGATTCACAGATGGGGCAGGGGCGGTCGGAGTCGACGCCGTGGTGTTCGCCCGCGGCGCGGAGGAGAAAGTCAGCGTCGCAGAGTTCGTCGCGGCTCTTCTTTCCTGCCCGAAATTCACGCACGGCAGTGCGCCTTTCCCATTCGTGGGAGACAATATGAACCAGTTTGAACATCGCGACCAGCGTACTCTCTGCGCGCCGTCAATGGGCACTTTCGATAATTCGGCGTAAAAGAATGCGCGCTAGCTTCTTTATTTCGTTGTTGAGCACCTACACTTGGTGGCATGTCACAGAACTCCGCCAAGGACGCGTATACAGTCGCTAAAGAAGTCCGTCCCTTTCTCACCAAGCTTTACGTCGCCTACTTCCGCATCGCCGAGGCGTCGGATATTACTGGCCCGCAGCTCTCCATCATGGAGCGTCTAATCGAGACGGGTCCGATGCGCATTAGCCAGCTCGCGCAGGAGGAAGGCATTCGCATGCCCACTGCGTCCAATACTTTGCACCAGCTTGAGCAGCGCGATCTCGTGCGTCGCGTCCGCGATGAAACCGACCGCCGCGGCGTCAAGGTCGAGATCACGAACAAGGGCATCAAGGAGCACAACCGTGTCGCGGAGGAGCGCACGAAGTACGTCGCTGAAATGGTGTCTACCCTCGACTCGGACTCGCTCGAACAGCTCAAGGCCGCCACCCCGGCGCTCGCAGAGCTGGCGCGCACCTACAACACGGGGAACCGTCCGGGGTAACTTGTGGCCCGTCCTAGAGGGGCGAATTGTCCGCACAGCGCGCTGACATATAAAATTAAAGCGTTGTTGGTCTTTCATTAACGCTTGCGCTATATGGACACATACCCCCTCACTCCGGAGCTCCTCCCGCATGTCGGCGAGGAGCGTCCTTTGCGCATCCTTGTCGGCTGGGACCAGTCGGGGGAAGAAGCGGTCGAGTTCGCCGCTTGGCTCGCGCGCACCACGAGTTGCAGTATTCGCGTCATCAGCACTGCTCCGCGCCCGTGGTCGTCGCTGCGCGGCAAAAAGAGCAAGAAATACAAGAAGTGGTTCAAACAGACCGAGGACAAGCGCGCCAGCTCAATCCGCCACGCACTCAAGCACCAGGTAGCGCGCGACGCTTGGGACGGTGAGTGGGCGGTCTTCCGCGACGGGGCACCGCGCCGCGAGCTAATTTCGGCTGAAGCTCAGCGCTTCAAGGCAGATCTTATTCTGCTCGGCTCGAAGTCCAAAGCGAAAAAGGGCCGTTTTTTGGCCACGTCCACCGCCGACGCGATGCTGCATTCTTCGCCCATCTCGGTCGGGATTTCCCCGCGCGCGGTGAAACTGTCCAAGAAAGGCATCACACGCGTCAATTACGCGTTTCTCGAGGAACGCACCGACGCCGCCGTCCGCGGAATCAAGGTCGCGGCGTCCGTCGCAATGCTCCTCGACGTCGACCTGCGCATCATGGCTTTCTCACCCAAGGAGACGTACAAGCACGAAGCGGAATTCAACGGCCAGTCGCAGCTTATCGACGAATGGAATGAATCCTCCCTCGCCCTGCTCGACCGAGCCCGCGACTGTGTCAGTGACACCGCCGCGCAGCTCGGAATCTCGGAGCCGAAGAACTTCGAGGTGGAGACCTGTGTCAGCGCCGGCGAGGGCTGGAAGTCCGTGGTCAATTCCCAGAAGTGGAAGAAGGGCGACATCCTCTTCCTCGATTCCCAGCCCACGGAGCGGGCGCGCGTACTGACCAACCCGCGAACTGAGGATTTCCTCACCCACGCACCGGTGCCCGTGGTCATTTTCCCGTAGTTCACCCGGGACTACACTGGCGGGCATGTCCTCCAGCACGCCGAACTCGAATTCCAATCCCCGCGCCGGGTTGCGCCGCGATGTGCCCGAGCACCCGGAGAACGATCTGCACGGCGCCGCGGACTACTACAACAAGGTGCCCCCGGAGCCGCGCAATTTCGACGAGCTCGCCGACCAGCCCGATCCCGCGGAACTCGATGCCCGCAACCGCGCCTCCACACGCCAGGCGGTCATTTTCGCCGTCGCCGCCGTGCTGGGTACGCTCTTGTTCGGCGGCATTCTGGCAGCCGTTGCCCGCCTTGCAGGCGGCCCGCTGTGCGAGGCGGGGGAGGCGGTGTGGCTGTGTAGCCCCGGCTGGCGCACCGCCTGGGCGCTGCTCGCCTCGATTCCGCCGGTGGTGGCGCTGTTAGCCTGCGCGGTGATCATGGTGCGCAAGCTCAACCGTTACGAGCGTTGGGTTCCGTGGATGGGCGTGTTCTGGATCCCACTCGTACCGTTCACCATGGCGTGGCTGATTCTCACCGTGGGCATTCTCGCCCGCGACGGCGTCTACTAGAGGCTTCTAGCGATCCCTAGCTGCACGCCGGGCAGTACGGGTTTTTCTCCCGGCACGCCTCGCAGCTGACGTACTGCTGGCGGCAGTGCGGCTCGTTGGCGCAGTTGTAATGCTGATTCGACGGTTCGCCGCAGTGCACGCAGTGGCCGACTTGGACGAAGTCCTCGTCGTTCTCCGGCCCGAATTCGGTGTGCATGCGCTTATCGAAGACGTACAGCGATCCCTCCCAGAGCCCCTGGTTCCCGAATTTCTCGCCGTACTGGACGATTCCGCCGTCGATCTGGTAGACCTCCTCGAAACCGCGGTTAATCATCAGCGAAGACAGGATCTCGCAGCGGATGCCGCCGGTGCAGTAGGAGATGACCGGCTTGTCCTTCATCCAGTCGTATTTGCCGGATTCAAGCTCCGCGATGAAATCGTGGGTAGTGTTCACGTCCGGGACGACCGCATTCTTGAATTTGCCGATCTCGGCTTCGTACGCGTTGCGCCCGTCGAAGAAGACCACGTCATCGCGGGAAGCCGCCAACTCGTTGACCTGCTCCGGCGAAAGGTGGGTGCCGCCGTCGACGACACCGCGGTCGTCGACACGCAATTCTTCCGGCGTGCCGAAGGAGACGATCTCGTCGCGCACCTTCACGCTGAGCTTTGGGAAGTCCTCCGCTCCGCCCTCGGACCACTTGAATTCTATGCCACAGAAGTACTCTTTCGTCTTGCGGACGTACGCCTTGCAGGCATCCATGTCGCCGCCGACGGTGCCGTTGATGCCGTCGGGGGAGATGATGATGCGACCGTTCAGCCCCAGACCTTCGCACAGATCGCGCTGCCACAGCCGGATCGCTTCCGGGTCCGAGATCGGGCGGAACTGGTAGTAGAGCAGGATTTTACTGGGCATGCACCCAAGTTTACCGCCGGTGGTACAGCGCCTTGCGCCAGTACTGGGGCTCCGTGGTGGCCTGCACGCCGAGGTTGCGGAAGATACCCTCGTCGACCGAGCCGAGAATCGTGGTGATGTGAGCATCGCAGCCGCGCAGCGACTGCAGTTGCTCCAGGGCGAGGCGCGCATTCTCGTCGGAATTAGCCGAGGCGGACAAAGCAATGAGCACCTCGTCGGTGTGGAGGCGCGGATTGCGCGAGCCGAGGTAGCGGGTCTTCAAGGTCTGGATCGGCTCAATCGAATCGGGGGAGAGTAGGTGCACGTCATCATCGATCCCCGCGAGCTTCTTCAGGGCGTTGAGCAACACCGCCGCCGACGGCCCGAGCAGGTCCGAGGTCTTGCCGGTGACGATCTCCCCGTCGGGCAGCTCGAGTGCCGCGCCCGGGTTGCCGGTGCGCTCCGCCACAGCGAGCGCCGGGCCGACGACCGGGCGGTGGTCCACCGTGATCCCCGCCTTGCGCATGACATTCGCCGCGCGGTCGGGAACAGCCGGGTCCACGTCGCCCCGGCGCGCATCCACCTGCGCGGCGAGGAAACGGCGGATGATCTCCTGGTTCGCGGCGTACCGGCAGGCCTTGTCGTCGGAAATGCAGTGGCCGGCCATATTCACGCCCATGTCGGTGGGGGACTGGTACGGCTCGGTTCCCGTCGCCTCGCGCAGCAGCGCTTTGAGCAGCGGGAAGACCTCGATATCTCGGTTGTAGGACGAGACCTGTTCGCCGTAGGCCGCCAGGTGGTACTGGTCGATGACGTTGATGTCGTCTAAGTCGACCGTCGCCGCCTCGTACGCGAGATTCACCGGGTGGGACAGCGGCAGGTTCCAGATCGGGAACGTCTCGAATTTAGCGTAGCCCGCGGGAATTCCACGTTGATTGTCCAGGTACACCTGGCTAAGGCACGTCGCGAGCTTGCCGGACCCGGGGCCCGGCGCGGTCATCACCACGACATCGCGGGAGATCTCGACATAGTCGTTGCGCCCGAAGCCGTCCTCGGAGACAATGCGCGAAATATCGTTCGGGTAACCCGGGATGATGTGGTGGAGGCTCACGGTCACACCGAGGCGCTCCAGCTTGTCACGGAACGCATCCGCCTGCTCAGTGCCGTTCTCGTACTGCGTGATCACCACATTGTCGACGAGGAAGCCACGTTCACGGAAGACGTCGATAAGCCTCAGGACCTCGTCTTCGTACGTGATGCCGAGGTCCGCGCGGACCTTTTGCCGCACGAGGTCGCCCGCCGCGACGCACACGACGATCTCGATCTCGTCCTTGATGCGCTCGAGCATCGCGATTTTATTGTCGGGCGTGAAGCCGGGCAGCACGCGGGAGGCGTGGTGGTCGTCGAAAAGCTTGCCGCCCATCTCGAGGTAGAGCTTCCCGCCAATCGCTTTTCGACGCTCCGAGATGTGCTCCGACTGCATGTCGATGTATTTCTCGCGGTCGAAACCGATTGTGTACACCATAATCCCGGCTAACTCCTTCGCGTCGATCTCTTGCGAGAATACGCGCGCGGGTGGAAACAGGTGAAGCGCACCACGCCCGGCGGGCATGATGCGCTCCTGTTCTTCAGCGGTCGACGCTGCTATGCGATGCCGTTAGCTGCCTTGAACTCGCGGCGCTTCGCATGAAGGATCGGCTCGGTGTAGCCGGCCGGGGACTCGGTGCCCTTCAGGATCAGGTCCTTCGCCGCCTGGAAGCCGATGGATGCGTCGTAGTCCTTCGCCATCGGCAGGTAATTCGGGTCGCCGGCGTTCTGCTCGTCGACCTTCACCGCCATGCGCTGCAGCGAGTCAAGCACCTGCTCCTCGGTGACCACACCGTGAACGAGCCAGTTAGCCAGAAGCTGGGAGGAGATGCGCAGCGTCGCGCGGTCCTCCATCAGATCGACGTCGTGGATATCCGGCACCTTGGAGCAGCCGACGCCCTGCTCGACCCAGCGGACCACGTAGCCCAGGATCGACTGGCAGTTGTTGTCCAGCTCCTCCGCCTTCTCCTCGTCGGACCAGGTGTCGCCCTCAGTGTTGACCGGAACGGTGAGCAGGTCCTTCAGGGAATCGCGGCGGCCAGCCGCACGCAGCTCGTCCTGCACCTCGTGGACATCCACCTGGTGGTAGTGGACCGCATGCAGGGTCGCACCGGTCGGGGACGGGACCCACGCTGTGTTGGCACCCTCGCGCGGCTGTCCGATCTTCTTCTCCATCATCTTCGCCATGTGCTCGGTTTCGGCCCACATGCCCTTGCCGATCTGGGCACGGCCCGGCAGGTCGTGCGCGAGACCCGCGTCGACGTTGTGGTTCTCGTAGGCTTGCTTCCACGGCGCGGTCTGCATGTCCGCCTTGCGGACCATCGGGCCAGCGTGCATGGAGGTGTGAATTTCGTCGCCGGTGCGGTCCAGGAAGCCGGTGTTGATGAACACGAGGCGCTCGGCTGCCTCCATGATGCAGGCGTCCAGGTTGACTGAGGTGCGGCGCTCCTCGTCCATGACGCCGACCTTGACCGTGTTCTTCGGCAGGCCGAGGATCTCCTCGACACGGTCGAAGATCTCGTTGGTGAACGCGACCTCTTCCGGGCCGTGCTGCTTCGGCTTCACGATGTACATGGAGCCGGTGCGGGAATTTCGGTGCGGGTTGTCCTCGCGCAGACCCGGGATCGCGGCGGCGGCAGTGATCAGGCCGTCGAGCAGGCCCTCCGGCACCTCCTCGCCGTCGAGCAAAATTGCCGGGTTGGTCATCAGGTGGCCGACGTTGCGGCACAGCATCATGGCGCGGCCGTGCAGGGTCTCCTCGGAGCCGCCCCTGGTGGTGTAGACGAGGTCGTCGGCCTGGGTGCGCTCGAAGGACTTATCGCCCTTCTTCACGGTCTCGGAGATATCTCCCTTGTTCAGGCCGAACCAGGTGGCATAGGAAGCAGCCTTATCCGTGCCGTCGACAGCCGCGGCGGAGTCCTCGAAGTCCATGATCGCGGACACGGCGGACTCGAGCAGGACATCGGCCACGCCTGCGCGGTCGGTCTTGCCCACCGGGTGCTCACGGTCGATCTGGATGATCAGGTGCAGGTTGTTGTTGCGCAGGACGATGCCCGACGGATCGTTCTTCTCGCCCTGGTAGCCGAGGTAGGCCTCCGGGTTTGTCAGCGCGACCTCGTTGCCGTCGGCGGTGATCTTCAGGTCGCCGTCCTCGGTGATCTCGAAAGAATCGACATCGGCGTGCGATGCGCCCTCCAGGGGCACTGCCTCGTCCAGGAAGGTGCGTGCCCACTCGATCACACGGTCGCCGCGGACCGGGTTGTAGCCCGTGCCCGGCTCAGCACCGCCGTCGGTCGGGATGACATCGGTGCCGTAGAGCGCGTCGTACAGCGATCCGTAGCGCGCATTCGCGGCGTTGATGGCGAAACGGGCGTTAGTAATGGGCACCACCAGCTGCGGGCCGGCGACATCGGCGAATTCCGGATCGACATTCTCGGTGCTGATCGCCCCGTCAGTCGGCTGGTCCACCAGGTAACCGATGGAACGCAGATATTCCTCGTGCTCCGCCGGGTCCGGTTGGCCCGGATTCTCGCGGTAGTACTGGTCCAGCTGCTCCTGCAGCTCGTCGCGGCGTGCGAGCAGCGCTTTGTTCTTGGGGGTCAGGTCCGCAAAGTATTTCGCCGTGTCGGCCCAGAACTTCTCGGCGTCGAGATTGATCTCCGTCAGCAGCTGCTCCGTCACAAAGTCGTACAACGGGCGTGCGACCTGCAGGCCGGCAGCCTCCACGCGCTCGGTGCGGTCCTCGAATTGCGGCGTAGTCATCGAATGAGATCCTTTCAGCCAATTGAAATGTATGGCACCAGTCTAAAGGTGCCTTAATGCGCACGACACCACATTGACCCTGCGGTGTTAGGTGAGCGTTGTTGGCAAGATTAAGTGATTATGGTCACCGGCGGTTAACTTTCTCTTTAGATAGCCTTATAACTACCCCCGAAATTGTGATTCTGCGGGCCGGTCCATGCCCGCTCTCCCAGACGCACCGTTCTCGGAGCAGGGGCCTGTTTTCCCATCATTAGACCGCTTTTATTCGTCCCCTTCGGGTTTCGGCAGGGGGATCTCTAGGACCAGAAAGGCTCATACCGGACAGTCAACTCACCCCCTCGAATGACGGCGAAAAGGGGTTCTGTTGACGTTTCAGGTGACGCTTGGGGATACTAAGCACCAACGCCAAGAGCGTGGCTCACTTCACTTTATTGTCGTGAGAGTCTTCCATCGCACACCCAATGAAAGGGGACAAGCACTATGACCACCACTGGACAGGCTCGTACTGCTCAGGAAATCCAGAAGGACTGGGACGAGAACCCCCGCTGGAAGGGCGTGACCCGCGACTACACTGCAGAGCAGGTCGCTGCGCTGCAGGGCAACGTCGTCGAGGAGCAGACCCTCGCACGCCGCGGTGCTGAGATCCTCTGGGACGGCATCACCAAGGGTGACGGCTCTTACATCCACGCTCTGGGCGCCCTGACCGGTAACCAGGCTGTGCAGCAGGTCCGCGCCGGCCTGCAGGCTGTTTACCTCTCCGGTTGGCAGGTCGCCGGCGACGCTAACCTTTCCGGCAACACTTACCCGGACCAGTCCCTGTACCCGGCTAACTCCGTGCCGAACGTTGTGCGCCGCATCAACAACGCTCTGAGCCGCGCCGACCAGATCTCCCGCGTCGAGGGCGATGACTCCGTCGACAACTGGCTCGTCCCGATCGTCGCTGACGGCGAGGCTGGCTTCGGTGGCGCTCTGAACGTCTACGAGCTGCAGCGCGCAATGATCCAGGCTGGTGCCGCCGGTACCCACTGGGAGGACCAGCTCGCTTCCGAGAAGAAGTGCGGCCACCTGGGCGGCAAGGTCCTCATCCCGACCCAGCAGCACATCCGCACCCTGTCTTCCGCTCGTCTGGCAGCTGACGTCCTCAACGTCCCGACCGTTGTCATCGGCCGCACCGACGCTGAGGCCGCTACTCTGCTGACCTCCGATGTCGACGAGCGCGACGCGAAGTTCCTGACCGGTGAGCGTTCCGCTGAGGGCTACTACTACGTCAAGAACGGCGTTGAGGCCTGCATCGACCGTGCGAAGTCCTACGCTCCGTACGCCGACCTGATCTGGATGGAGACCGGTACTCCGGACCTCGAGCTGGCGAAGCAGTTCGCCGACGGTGTCCACGAGGAGTTCCCGGACCAGCTTCTGGCCTACAACTGCTCCCCGTCCTTCAACTGGTCCTCCCACCTGGACGAGGAAGAGATCGCCAAGTTCCAGAAGGAGCTGGGCAAGATGGGCTTCGTGTTCCAGTTCATCACCCTGGCTGGCTTCCACGCCCTCAACTACTCCATGTTCGACCTGGCCCACGGCTACGCTCGCGAGGGCATGCCGGCGTTCGTCGACCTGCAGAACCGCGAGTTCAAGGCTGCTTCCGAGCGCGGCTTCACCGCTGTGAAGCACCAGCGCGAGGTCGGCGCAGGATACTTCGACCTCGTCGCCACCACCGTCGACCCGAACTCCTCCACCACCGCCCTGAAGGGCTCCACCGAGGAGGGCCAGTTCTAAGCACTAGCTTGAACTGATCAAACCCGCACTGTCACCGCACAGTGCGGGTTTTTCGTCACCGCGCTCCCTCAATTCCTGACCTTTTGATCGCCGCGATCGCCGAGACTGCCGGACTCTCTGTCCTCGCCATGGACAAAGACTTCGATCTCATCGCCGCAGTGACAGGCCAGCCCGTCCATCAATTAGATGGCGCATTCCACCAACTCGCCCTAGTTCAAGTGCGTAAACTCGGACCACGTCCGCTACCGAAGAACCGAAGGAGCACCGTCATGGCCGACATTCAGTTCGTCCCCACCGCCGACATCGCCGATATCCACGACACGGATGTGCGCAGCTGCGATATCCAGTTCCGCAACTTCGGAGGCACGGTCGATTTCTGCGGCGAGATCCACACCATTTCCTGCTTCCAGGACAATGGCCTGGTGAAGAAGACGCTGAACTCGCCGGGTGAGGGCAAGGTCCTCGTCATCGACGGCCACGCCAGCATGCACACCGCGCTCATGGGCGACATGATCGCGGAAGCCGGCGTTAAGAACGGCTGGGCCGGCGTGATCATCAACGGCCCGATCCGCGATTCCGCCGAGGTGGCGAAGATGAACTTCGGTTGCAAGGCGCTGGGCTCCAACCCGCGCAAGTCCGCGAAGGACGGCGTGGGCAAGGAGAATATCGTGCTGCGTCTTGGCGGCATCGACTTCGTTCCGGGCGAATACGTCTACGCCGATTCCGATGGCGTCGTCGTCTCCGAGAATCCGGTGGAGCCCAAGTAGACTTGGCTGAATGCCTGAAGGTCACGTTCTCCACCGCCTCGCCCGCACTCTCAACGCGGACTTCCGCTCGGGCCCGGTGGAGGTGACCAGCCCGCAGGGGAGGTTCGAGGCAGAAGCAGAGCTTATCGACGGCACGTGGCTCACCGAAGCTACCGCCCACGGCAAGCACCTGTTCATCTCCTTCGGGCACGAACAGGGCGAGCCGGAGCACACGATCTATATCCACCTCGGCCTGATCGGCTCATTGCGTTTTGAGCCCGCCACCGACGAATGGGGCCAGATGCGGCTGCACATCTCCAACGGCGAGACAGCCGCCAACCTGCGTGGCCCGCAGAAATGCGAGCTGATGACGCCGGGGGAGGCGGCTGCGATCGTCGATAAGTCTGGCTTCGACCCCATCGTCGACCTGGACCCGCCTGCCGCACTGTGGGAGCGCGTCCACCGTTCGAAGCGCACCATCGGCTCCCTCCTGATGGACCAGAAGCTCTTCGCCGGCGTGGGCAATATCTACCGCGCCGAGGTGCTGTTCCGGCAGAGAATCGACCCCGCCCTGCCCGGCGACCAGCTCGACCGCGCCCAGTTCGACGCGATCTGGGCTGATCTGACCGAACTGATGGCTTACGGCGTCGACCACGGCCGGATCGACACCGTCCGTCCTGAGCACACGCCGGAGGCGATGGGCCGCCCGCCCCGCAAGGACGACCACGGCGGCGAAGTCTACGTCTACCGCCGCTCGGCGGATCCCTGCTATGTCTGCAGCACCCCCATCGAGACCAAGGTCCTCGAGGGCCGCAAGCTGTACTGGTGCCCCGAGTGCCAGGCTTGATACAGTTTCATATGTGAAACAGAGGGTGCCGAACAAAAAGCATTCGTGCAGGCGACCTACCCAATGGGGATGAAGGTCGACTGCACGAATGTCGGCGAAGTGTTAGACGCGCTGGACCGCGAGGAATTTAGCGGATAACGTGCCCGAGCTACCCGACTAGCCCTCCGTGACGTGGCCGTCGGAGACCTCGATGACGCGGTCGCCGTTTTCGATCAGCTCAGTCTCGTGGGTGACGATGAGGCAGGCCGGACCGAGTTCCTCGGTGACATTGCGCAGGAGCTTGATGATCTCCTGAGAGCGGTTGGTGTCTAGGGCGGTGGTGGGCTCGTCGGCAAGCACGAGGCTCGGCTCGCCCATGAGCGCGCGGGCGATGCCGACGCGCTGGCGCTGGCCGCCGGAGAGCTGCTGCATGCGGCGGTCGCCCAGGCCCTCCAGACCGACGAGCTCGAGCAAGTCATCCGCGTGGGACTTCTTGGCGCGCAGCTCCTTGCCGCGTACGCCCCGGATGTGCTCGGTGACCAGCAGCTGGTCGCGCACGGTCAGCGAGGCGATGAGGTTCGGCTGCTGGAAGACCATGCCGATGCGGTTGAGGCGGACCTTTTCGCTGATCGGCTCGCCGGCGACCTCGACGGTTCCGGAATCGGGGGTGAGCAGGCCCGCAGCGGCGGACAGCAGCGTGGATTTGCCGGAGCCGGATGCGCCGACGACGAAGGTGACGGTGCACGGATCAGCCGACAAGGTGGCATTGTCCAGAGCAGTGATGCGTCCGTCGCCGTCCGGGAAGGTGACGGTGACATCCTTCATCGACAGTGCCGGGGCAGTACCGGTGGTGGACTGGGACGTGTGACGGATACCGGTAGCGGTAGTCATTTAGGCTGCACCTCCAAGTGCGAGTTGCGGGTCAACGCGGGAGATCGAGCGGGTGGCTAGTGCGGCACCGCCCATGCCGAGGATCCAGATGGCCAGGGCCGGAAGGATAACGCTGGCGGGGCTCAGGACAAACGGGGCGACCTGCGCAGCGGCGAGGCCCAGGCCTGCCGCGGCAGCGGTGCCGATCAGGGCGCCGATCGCGAGGATGAGCGCGGCCTGGCCGATGCTGTCCTTGAGCAAGTAGCGATTGGAAGCGCCGATGGCCTTAAGGATGGACAGGTCGCGTGTGCGCTGCGCCGTCCACACGCTCAGGAAGGCGACGGTGACCAGCGCGGAAATGAGGTAGAGGAAGCCCTGGATCATCTTCAGTGAGCCCTGCTCGGAAGAATAAGCCGGCAGTGCCTCGAAGGAGTCCTTCAGCGAGACGGAGCCCTCCGGGGCGGTGTCCTCATTGTCGGACAGCTCCACCGTGCCCACCGCCTCGGTGTGCATGGCAGCCTGCCAGGTCTCAGTCGGGACCCACAGGACGGGGGAGTGGGCGAAGTACAGGTCTTCGGCCTGCTCACTCACCGTGACGGGGGCGCCGCCGACGGTGATGGACTCGCCGTCGGCAAGCTCGAGCGACTCGGACGCGATCGCGTGGTCCTCGAGCACCTGTCCGGTCGGCAGTTCGGTGCCGGACGGTAGACCCAGGACGGCAACGGATTCTTCCGTGCCGTCATCACGGGTCATCAGCGTCTGGCCGGTTCCCAGAGGAGTCGTTCCATCATCGGCTTCTGCTATGCGGGAGGTGGTGTAGGACTGGTTGCCGGCGTCGTCGAACGTCACGGCGGCGGGGTCGAGGGCCTCGAGGGCAGAAGTGTTCTGCTTGCCCAGTCCGGCGGTGAGGCCGGTGAGCATGACAACGAGGAACGTCACGAGAGCGACCACGCCCGCGATGAGGCCGAAGCGCCCTTTGGCATTCAACAAATCTCTCAGTGCAACAAACATGACTCTATTTTGACGTCGTCGCAGGTCAGCCCACATCAGGTGAGCGGGTGATTTACCAGTCAACCGATCGGTTGATTGGCGGTGTGCCCCGAGTCGACGAGATACGGTGAGAGCCGTGAAGACCACAAGCAATATCCTCGCTTTTCTCCGCGTGAGCCTGCACGTGCTCGTCGCCGTGCTCCTCCTCGTGGGTCTGCTCGGCGTGCAGCACTCGCGGGTCCCGGCGCTGACCGTGTGCCTGGCGGCGCTGTTCTCCGGGCTCTACCTCGCGGGCACGGTCATGCACCACCGCGGGCGCGATATCCGGCCGGGTACCGGTGCCGCGTGGCTGGGCATCGTCGCCGCGCTCTGGGTGGCGCTAGTGTGGACCTCCCCAGACTTCGCGTGGCTGGAATTCCCGCTGGTCATGCTCGCTTGTTACCTGCTACCGACGCCCCTAGGCATCGCGGCCTCGCTCGCGGCGGGGGCGTTCACCGTGGCAGTCATGGCGCCGGAGACAGGAATCGGGGGCATTATCGGCCCGACCATCGGCACGCTCGTCGCGGTGGTGGCCAGCTTCGCCTACCAAGCGCTGCGCGGGGAAGCCGAGCACTACAAGCTCATCGCCGCGCGCCTGGAGGCCACGCAGATGGAGCTCGCTGAGAGCCAGTACCAGGCTGGCGCCCTGCAGGAGCGCACGCGCCTGGCCCGCGAGGTCCACGACACAATGGCGCAGGGATTGAGTAGCATCGTGCTCTTCGGCCGGGTCGCCGCCGGCCACCTCGAGTCCGGAAACCCGGCACGCAGGGAAAAAGCGCAGGAGATTCTCGGCACGATCGTCGACACTGCCAGCGAGAACTTGTCGGAGGCGCGGCGCTTCGTAGCGGCGAACTCGCCGGAAGCGGCCCCGTTGAGCGATCGGCTTGAGGCGTTGGCGGCGTCGGCACGCAGCAGGCAAAAGGCGATCGATTCCCCGCTCGATCTCACCCTCGTCGCGCCCGGCGCGGACCAGATCACGGGTGAGGCCGCGGATGTCGTCGAGCGCGTCGTGCGCGAGGGCGTGAGCAATATCGTGCGCCATTCGCACGCAGGCAAGGCGGTGGTCACTGTGGAGAAACTCGGTAATGTCGCCACCGTGGACGTGTTCGACGACGGCTCCGGAGTGAAGCGCCCGGCGGGCCACGGGCTGACCGGCCTCCGCGCCCGCGTCGCCGAAGTCGGGGGCACGCTCGAACTGGAAAGCTCGCCGCGCGGCACGGTCCTCGCGGCACGAATCCCCTTGGAGGATTAATGGTCCGCATCATGCTTATCGACGACCACCCCGTCGTCCGCGCGGGGTTACGCGCCGTGCTGGAAAGCGACGGCAAGATCGAGGTCGTGGCGCAGGGCTCCGACGGCACCGCCGTCGACGATCTCCCCGCAGACGTCGACGTAGTGGTGACCGATATCCAGATGCCCACGACGAGCGGCATCGAGGTGGCACAGAAACTGCACGCCGCAGGCGGTCCGCCCGTGCTGATCCTGACCACCTACGACACGCAGGCCGATGTCGTCGGAGCGATGGAAGCCGGCGCGTTGGGGTATGTACTCAAAGACGCCCCGGAGGAAGACTTGCGTGCCGCAGTGCTCGCCGCCGCCAAGGGAGAGCGCACCCTATCGCCGCAGGTGGCGAATGTGTTGGCCGAACGCCTCACCCGCCCCGATGTGGCGTTGAGCGCCCGCGAGATCGAGATCCTCGAAGCTCTGGCCACTGGAGCATCCAACCGGGACATCGCCACGCAGCTGTTCATCTCCGCCGCGACCGTGAAGACACACCTGGTGCACATCTACAGCAAGCTCGGCGTGGACAACCGCACCGCTGCCATTGCCGCCGCGCGTCAGAAGCGCATCATCCAATAGCTCACAGGTTGTGTCGCTACCGTGGGACACATGGTTTACGCGTACACAGCCGAACAGATCCGCGCGGCGGAAAAGCCCTTGCTGGATGCGCAGGCCAGCACAGATGAGCTGATGAAGTCCGCGGCCCACGCCGTCTTCGAGGCCGCCGAGGCGATGCTCGCGTGGCCCGACGCCTTGGCAGACCTCCGGCACAACCGCAGGACGCTCCTGCTGGTGGGCAAGGGCGGCAACGGGGGCGACGCGCTCTATGCCGGTGCGGAGCTCGCCCTCGCCGGCCACGCCGTCGACGCCTGGCTGGCGTGGGGGAGCGCCCACGCTCCGGCGCTGAAAGCCTTCCGCAATGCCGGTGGCACGGTGCTCACGGATCTTCCGGAAGACATGCGCGAATACCGTTTTGCCATCGACGGGCTCACCGGTCTCGGCGGCGCCGGCAGCCTCGACGAGCAGACTGGACGCGTCATCCAGGGCCTCGCCGACTGGTACGCGCACGTGCTCGCCGTCGACGTGCCTTCCGGCATCGACGCGGATACGGGCGAAAAAGGCGAATTTCACGTCACCGCCGACGCTACCGTCACCTTCGGCTGCTGGCGTCTCGCCCACGGCCTCGCCCCCGAATGCGGCATCCAGCTGCTCGCCGACCCGCACCTTAGCGACGGCAGCACGATCAGCGGCAATCTCTCGCCGCTGACTGCTGCTGCCATGCTCCACCGCTCGGTCAACGACGACCACGAGTGGCCCGAGAGTCTCGCGCGGATCACCGCGACCAATGTGCCGAGCATGGAGCCACGCTTCCACGACGATAAATACACCGGCGGTGTCGTGGGTGTCCGCGCTGGCAGCGGCACGTATCCCGGCGCGGCAATCCTGTGCGTCGCAGGCGCCGTGCACGCCACCCCGTCGATGGTCCGCTACGCCGGCCCCCAGGCACTCGAGGTGGTGCGGGCGCTTCCAGAGGTCGTCGTTACGCGCAAGCTCGAAGACGCCGGTCGCGTCCAAGCCTGGGTTTTCGGCCCCGGCACGGGCACCGACAGCATCGCGCGCAGCGAACTCGCGTACTTGCTCGGCCGCGAGGAGCCACTGCTTATCGACGCCGACGGCCTCACCCTTCTCTCCCTCGACCCCGAGCTGCGCGAGCTCCTCCGCTCCCGTTCCGCCCAGACGCTGCTGACCCCGCACGACGGCGAATTCTCCCGGCTGCGCGATGCAGAGGGGATCGCCGAGTCCGACCGGCTGGCTGAGACCCGCGCAGTGGCGGAATCCTTCAATTGCATGGTGCTGCGCAAGGGGCGCACCACCATCCTGTGCGACCCCCGCCACGAAGCCGCGGACTCTGTCATCGATGCCGGTAACTCGTGGGCGGCGACGCCCGGTTCCGGCGACGTGCTCTCCGGAATCACCGGCGCGCACCTCGCCCAAACAGCCGCACGCTGGGGCAATGACGCCTTCCTGAGTGATACTCAGCCCGTGGTCGTTCACGCCGTGGCGAGCGCCCTGGCTGCGCAGACGGAATTTGGCCCCGCGCCCGCCCGCGCCTTCGCTATCGCGGAAGCGGTGCCCGCCGCGACGGCGAAGCTGCACCGATTCAGCGGTCTGCCGGCAGCTTCCACACAGCGGTAAGCAGAGCGAAGACGCCGATCACGCCCGGGCCGACAATGGCGAGGTAACAGGGCCAGCGACCGAAGAGGTTCAGGGGCGACCAGCCACGCGGGTGACCTGCGACGAACATGTAGTTGCCGCCGGTGAATTTGTTCATCGTCGCGGCGAATGCGCCCCAGGCGAGCGTCACGCCGGTGATCATGCGCCAGTCTTTCCAGCTCGGGCGGTACCCGAGACCGAAAGTGAGAACGACCGGCACGACGCTGGCCGCCATGTGGAAGTACCAGTAAGCGATCTCTTGCAGCACCTTATTGTCCTGCACGAATGCCATGTCGGGGAAAAAGAGCGCCATCGGGTTGAGGAAGAGGCCCCAGTAATAGCTGATCGCCGTCGCAGTCGGGTTGCCCGTGCCCAGCGCCAGGGGAGTGATCACGCGCAGTGCATCGGTGATGTGGAACGGCGCAGTCTCATCCCACACCAGGCGCTTCGGATTGAGCACCCAAAGGAAGTACGCCACGGAGATGATCCCCATGATCGCGCCCGCCACCTTGCGCGAGGCCTTCACCACCGAGCCCGACAACTTCTTCACCGCAACGACGAGAATCCCGCACAGCATGATGAAAAAGACCATGAGCACCAAGTGCTTCTGGTCGTACTGCGTGATTGTCGGGTACGTCTTGCCCGTGTGCTTCGACGTCCACGGGGCGGGTTGGTAGGGCATTGTCTCTCCGTCTAACTGCGGATCTTTTAATGTTGTACCACCCGAGTAGGACATTAGAATGGGAAACCCTCTGAATGGGAAACCCTCTGAATGGGAAACCCTCCCGCCTCATTCGCGTGACCCCGGATCACGGTTTAGCTTGGGGATGTGTCTGTTTCCCAGAAGACTTCTTTCCCGTACCTGGCCTTGTCGGCCATGGGCTTCGCGGCCTTCGTATACGTGACATTCGAGATGTTCGCCGTCGGCCTGATCACTCCGATGTCCCGCGACCTCGGGGTCAGTGAAGGCCAGGTGGGCCTGCTCATGACGGTGTATGCCTCGATCGTCGCCGTCGTCACCATCCCTTTGATGGAGGTCACCCGCCGGTTGGACCGCAAACCGGTCTTCATCGCCACGCTTGTCTTCCTCATCGCCGGCATCGCGCTTCAAGCCACCGCCGGTAGTTACTGGATGCTCGCCGTCGCGCGTATCTGTGCCGCGCTGACCCACGGCTTGTTCTGGTCCTTGGTCAACCCCATGGCTGCGCGCCTGGCACCTGCGGGCATGACGGGCAAGGCCGTCGGTGTCGTCTCGCTCGGTTCGACAATGGCGCTCGTGGTGGGCTCACCCTTGACGACACTGCTCGGCGGCGCCTTCGGCTGGCGGATGGCCACATGGATCCTGGGCGGCTTCGTCGCACTCGCTTTCATCCTCCTGTTCTTCCTGCTGCCCTCGATGCCTGCGATTCCGCCTGCCGGCAAACAGGAAGGGGAGCAGAAGCGCTCGGCGTTGCCAGCCCTCGTGCTCTACCTCGCCCTCGTCATCACCGCACTCTTCTGCACGTACACGTACCTCGGCCTCTTCGTGCACCGCACGGCCGGCCCGGAGTTCGTCGCTATCGGCCTCGCCGCTTACGGCATTTTCGGAATTGTCGGCGTGGTCGCCGCGGGCCAGCGCGCTGACCGCCGCATGATCCGGATGAATATCCTCGGCACCGCCCTGATCATTTTGGCCGGTCTCACCGGCGCACTCGCGTTGACGGTCAGCAGCGGTTCGTACGTGCTCGGCTTCATTCTCGCTGTGCTAGTCGTCGGATTCCTCGGTCTCGCGGGCGGTGGCCTGCCCACGGTCGCTACGACAATCTTCCTTTTCGCAGGCAATGCGAACCAGAACCGTGCCTCGTCTATCTATGTGGTCACTTTCCAAGTCGGCATCGCCAGCGGTTCAGCGGTCGGCGCTGTGCCTGTAGATTCCGGCTTCTTCCCCGGCACCCTGCTCATCACCGCCGTGCTCGGCACTCTCGCCCTTATCGAGCTGAGTCTGCGCGCCCGCCCGCTCTTGCGTTAGCTCATGTAGCCTTTGGCTCATGACCACCCCGCAGGAACGCCGCCCAGGCGCGGCAGACGTGGATGTCCGCCCACTGCCCATCGACCCGCACACCGGCCCGGGCGCCTGGCATTCCATCGGCACTCTTCCCGACGACAACGCCATTGCGGTCACATGGGAGTTCTCCGATGATGAAAATCCCGGCATCCTGCATGCCGGTGCGCAAAACACCGGGCGGCGCAGCCTCTTGCTCTGCCTGGATTCCCCCAATGGTGGAGTGCATCCAGATTTTGAACAGCAGCTTCCCGCGTCTTTCAGCTTGACCGGCTTCAACACCAACGAGGCAGGCGAGGCGCGCGTTTTCGCCGGTTCGATCTTCGGCCAGACTGGCCCAGTCGATTTCGGGGCCGATATCCTCGCCGCCGAATTGCGGATCAAGCCGCACGAGGAATTCGTCTTCGTCATCGACCGGAAGTACGCTCACGCGCTCCTGAACGTCCACGGCGACCTCTACCTCGAGGATATTTCGGTGCAGCCTGAGACCGTTGGCTTCACCAACCAAGGGGTAAAGACTCTCCACATCATTAATGCTGGCGACGAAACGGCGCTCGCGGTGTTGCTCGGCGGTAGTGTCGACTGAAGTGGACATCATCCGCTGTTTTCGCCCCGCAATGAGGTGCAGCGGTCCGTAAGGTGGCAACCATGATCCTCACGTTGCTCATGTCCCTCGAAGGATCACGCCCGGAAATTTCGCGGCTGGTCAATGTCGAGGACGACGTCCATCTCGGCGAGTTCGCTCCCGTGATCGACGCCGCCTTCGGCTTCTCCGGCATGGCTACGCACCTGTACATGGGCACCGCCGACGGCGAGCCCGTCCTCTACTCCCCAAATCCGAGCGCGGGAGAGCGCGACGAGGCTGTCGTCACGCTGGGCGATGTCGACGCGCTGACGTACGTCTACGACACCTCCGCGAACTGGAATATCAAGCTCGAGATCCTAGGCGTCACAGACATCGACACCCCGTCGCCCATGCTTATCGACGTACAGGGCCCCGACATCATTGAGCCCTGCGGCGGCCCCGATCTGATGACCGCATTCCACGCCGAGGCGCGCCGATTGGCCGCGGGCCTCAGCCCAGATATGAAGGTCTCCCCGCTACTGCTCAGCTTCATGCCGGTCATGAGTCCGGAACGCCTCATCCAGCGTCTTTCCCAGGCCGACCACACCACTGTGGCTGAGCGAATTGCCTTCACCGCGGAGGATCTCATGCTCGACACGGGCAGTGACGATTTCACCGACGCGTCGAACTCGCCTGAGCTATCTCACGAGTTCGATTCCTTCATGGAAACACGGCCCGACCTGCAGCAGATCCTGTCCCTCGATCCCAATCCCGAACGCAACCCAACGCTCATTGCCGCGATATCAGAGTTCTTCTCCGACCATTCCCCGGAATTCGTGGAGGACACGCTCTATCCGTTCACGCGCATCGTCGGCAATATACGCGCGTTCATCAACCATTGCTCGGAGCCCATCCGCCTTACGGCCCGCGGTAAGTTGCGCTCGCCAGACGTGCGCTCGCTTTCCGACGCTCTGAGCCTCAACGTCAGCCCTGGTAAGCACCGCGAGGAAGCCGTTCCAGCCTTGGGCGCCCTCCGCACGTTTCTGCAGTTCGCCGACCTCCTCGAGACTGACGAGGGGATGCTCGAAGCCAGTGAGGAAGCTCTCGAACTCATCACGAGTGCCGAGGCGGTGCTCTACATGTTCGAGGAGGAGTTCTTCCGCTTCTGCGCGATCAACCACGACGACGATGGTGAACAGGTGCTCACATGGGCCGCGCACATGGCCGGTCTGGGCAGTCCCCCTGTCTTCTTTACCCCGCCGGCAGATCCCGTATTCACCGTGAACCTGCTCGTCGCCCTCGGGATTTACGAGCCAGCATCCACCGTGCAGGCCCCGATCCTCACCGAGCCCGGCAGGGGAGTGCTCAGCATTCTCCTCGACTTGGAGTGACCAGCTCTGGGCTAGCCGACTACCGCGAGATACAGTCCCAGCCCTCCCAGCACCGACATGCCTGCCGTGATGGCGAGGACACCGAATACATTGGCGTCCACGCTTTCTTTCCTCAACCCTTGCGCCTCGTCCCGGTATCCTGCCCGGCTTCTCGCAATGATGGCCAGCGAGAGCACCGCGAGCAATCCGATCGCCCCGAAAACGAGCGCCGAATAACTGTCTGACCAGCGAAGCAATGTGAGAGAACACACCATCATTGACAGGGCGGTGCGCGTCCACGACAGCGCTGTCCGTTCTGCTTGCAGTCCCGCATCCGCCACGGGAATCGTAATGCGTGCCATTCTCACTCCGGCGGCTAATTCCTAAAACAGCGCCGCCAGGACGATGACGCTGGCGATCCCGATTCCGAGGCCCAGCACTGGCACGATGGCGGGAGCCGGAAGCGGGTGATCGGCTCGGAGCGCACGCTCGATCCGGATCCACCGCACCGCCGATCCGACGGCAATGGCCATGCCGACGAGGATCAACGTGATTGCCGCGACCGCGCGCCAGCGTTCGTCGAAGTCGGGAAACGCGAAAGCTTCAAGCGCGATACCTCCGGCGAGAAATGCCAGCGCCGTGCGCGTCCAGGCAAGGAAAGTTCGCTCGTTGGCGAGCGTGAAGCGGGGATCCGGCTCCGTGCCGGTGGGGAACACGGTGCGGGTAAACCAACCACGATCGCTCATAGGCCACAGTCTAGATCCGCGCTAGAGCTGCTTCACCCTGCTCGGGCCGCCAAGGCTGTCACCTGCGAGAACAAGCCCAATAAACACAGCCACCGCCGCAAACGTCAAACCGATCCACACCCGGTGCATCTTCGGCCCGCACCATCGCGCGAGGGTCGCTCCGACGAATGCACCTACGGTGTTCATGATGAAGTCGTCGACATCCGTGTAACCCAGTTGCGCAAAGAATTGCGCCGCCTCGATCGCCAAGCTGAAACCTCCGCCGACGATCGTCGCCCACTTCACCCGGCCGAATATGACATAGAGCAGCAGCCCGACGGGAACGAAGAACGCCAGGTTGCCGCCGTATCCGAAGAGCGTGCCGAACCACGATGATGCCGTGAATATTTCGTGGAAGGGGATGAACGAGTACCCGACAAAGGGCTGTTTCGCCGGATCCCACAAGTACCCGATACGGAAGAATTGCTTCAGCATGGTCAGCGCGATGACCACGCCTGAGTAGGCGAGGAGCGCACCTATCGCCGCGCCCCGGGTCACGCGCTGCCGTGCCCGCATCCTTTTACTTCACCACCAGGTTGACCATGCGGCCGGGGACCACGATGGTCTTGACCAGGTTCTTTCCCTCGATCAGCCCGGCCACTCGATCGTCGGCAAGCGCAATGCTCTCGATCTCGTCCTTGGACGCTTCCGCCGGAACGTCGACACGTGCGCGGACCTTGCCATTGATCTGGACGGGGACTTCCACGGTGTCGTCGACAAGCAAGCTCTCATCGAAGGTCGGAAACGCTTGGAAAGTGATGGTGCCCTCGTGTCCTAGTCGCGCCCACAGTTCCTCTGCTATGTGCGGCGCGACAGGGGAGACCATTTGGACAAGCGGTTCGACTGTTTCACGTGAAACATCGCCGCCAGCCTTCTGTTCGCGCGCCTTGGTCAAGTAGTTGACGTACTCAATGAGTTTAGCTACCACGGTGTTATCACGCAGGTGATCGTAGTCCTCCCGCACGCCTGCGATGGTGCGGTGGAGCTGCTTCGCGTCCTCCTCGCTCATCGGGTCGTCGGAAACGGTGACTTCGCCGGTCTCCTCGTCTACGACCAGGCGCCACAGACGCTGCAAGAAGCGGTGCGCACCGACGACGTCCTTTGTCGCCCACGGACGGGAAGTGTCCAACGGACCCATCGACATCTCGTAGACGCGCAGCGTGTCGGCGCCGAAGTCGCGCGCTATGTCGTCCGGGGCCACGGCATTCTTGAGGGACTTACCCATCTTGCCGTACTCCTGCTTGACCTCTTCGCCGTTGTAGAAGAACTTCCCGTCCTTCTCCTCGACCTCGGCCGCCGGGACATATACGCCACGCGAATCCGTGTAGGCGTACGCCTGAATATAGCCCTGGTTGTACAGACGGCGGTACGGCTCCTTCGAGCTAACATGCCCCAGATCGAAGAGCACCTTGTGCCAGAAGCGCGCGTACAGCAGGTGCAGCACTGCGTGCTCGACGCCGCCAACGTAAAGATCCACGCCGCCCGGGTCATTCGCGCCGTGCTTCTCCGGCTGCGGGCCCGTCCAGTAACGCTCGTTCTCGATGTCGCAGAACTTTTCCGTGTTCGTCGGATCGATGTAGCGCAGCTGGTACCAGGACGAACCTGCCCACTGGGGCATGACGTTGGTGTCGCGGGTGTACTGCTTCTCGCCGTCACCCAAGTCCAGCGTGACGTTCACCCAGTCGGTAGCCTTCGCCAGCGGGGGAGAAGGCTCCGAGTCGGCGTCGTCCGGGTCGAAAGAGACCGGGTTGTAGTCCTCCACATCCGGTAGCTCGACCGGCAGCATCGACTCCGGCAGCGCGTGCGCGACACCGTTGTCGTCGTAAACGATCGGGAACGGCTCGCCCCAGTAACGCTGGCGGGCAAAGAGCCAGTCGCGCAACTTGTACTGAATGCGCTCTTCGCCGGCGCCTTCGCCGACCAACCATTCTATGGCCTTCTCAATTGACTCGTCCTTGCCCAGACCATTCAGATCCAGGCCGCGGTCATTCGCGGAGTTGATGTGCGGGCCGTCCTCAGTGAACGCCTCCTCATCGATATTCCCGCCTTCGAGCACCGGCACGATCGGCAGACCGAAGACAGTAGCGAATTCGTAGTCACGTTCGTCGTGCGCCGGCACCGCCATGATCGCGCCAGTGCCGTAACCAGTCAGAACATAATCCGCAATGAAGACGGGCACCTGCTCACCGTTGACCGGGTTCGTGGCATAGGTGCCCAGGAAAACGCCGGTCTTTTCCCTATTCTCCTGCCGTTCCACGTCAGACTTCGCCGCGATCGCGCGCTTGTACACGTCCACCGCAGCCTGCGGCGTAGCTTCGCCAAAGGTCCAACGCTTATCGACGTCCGCCTCGTACCCCTCGGCCACCAGCTTCTCTACGAGCTCGTGCTCCGGCGCGAGAACCATGTAGGTCGCGCCAAACAGGGTGTCCGGACGTGTGGTGAACACGTCGATGGGGTGCTCGTTGCCGTCGGTGCCCTGAGCCTGGAACGTCACCTCCGCGCCGCGGGAGCGGCCGATCCAATTCCGCTGCATCGTCTTGACCTTGTCCGGCCAATCCAGCAGGTCGAGGTCGTCGAGCAGGCGGTCCGAGTAGGCGGTGATGCGCATCATCCACTGGCGCAGGCGCTTACGGAAGACCGGGTAGTTCCCGCGCTCCGAACGGCCTTCGGCAGTGACCTCTTCGTTGGCCAGCACAGTGCCCAGTCCCGGGCACCAGTTGACCATGGAATCTGAAAGGTAGACGAGCCGGAACTCGTCGACAGCTTTCTGCTTCTCCGTTGCGTCAAGGTCCGCGTAGACGCGTCCGTCCTTGGTGGTGCGCTTTCCGGACTCGAGTTCGTCGATAAGCTCCGCGATCGGGCGCGCCTTTTGCTGCTCATCGTCGAACCATGAGTTGAAGATCTGCAGGAAGATCCACTGCGTCCAGCGGTAGAACTCCGGGTCCGTCGTCGCCACCGAGCGACGTCGGTCGTGGCCCAGACCCAGTGCGTCGAGCTGGCGGGTCATATTCTCAATATTCGCCATCGTTGTCGTGCGCGGGTGCGTGCCCGTCTGGATTGCGTATTGCTCCGCCGGCAGCCCGAAAGCGTCGTAACCGAGCGTATGCAGCACGTTCTTGCCCAGCATGCGGTTGTAGCGTGCGAAGACATCCGTAGCGATGTATCCCAGCGGGTGGCCCACGTGCAGGCCTGCGCCGGAGGGGTAGGGGAACATGTCCTGGACATTGAGCTTGTCAGCAGGCAGGTTTTCCGCGCCCGATTGAGGAGCTAGAGGACCGACAGGGTTCGGTGCGTTGAACGTCCCGTTGTCGATCCAGTATTTCTGCCATTTCTGTTCAATCTCATTGGCAATGCCCGCCGAATAGCGGAACGCCGGTCCAGTAGCGCTAGTCATGGTTATCCAGTGTAGTAGGCGGCATCTTCAAGTACACCGCCTGGATCTGGCCACGATTGTTTCACGTGAAACACGCAGAGGGAAGGGTTTCAACCCTCCACCCACTCGGCGATCGGGTCGAGGCGGCTGAGATCGACACGGTCGACATCTGTGTCGTAGGTCTCCACCATCATCTCTTCGTTCTCGGACCGTTCGTCCTTGGCCTTCATCTTCTCGACGCGGGTCTCCATGATGTCGTGGTGGTCGGGGGCGAGTTCGGAGTAGTTCAGGCGGCCGGGGAGGTACACGCGTTTCACGTGGTCGGCCATGTCGCCGAGCAGGACAGCGGCAGGATCGGTCTCTTCGAGGACGTGGTCGAGGGCGATCCCGACCGGTGCGAGGCAGACTTTTCGCTTTTCGACGACCTCCGGCCCCAGCTCATTCAGGAACTTCGCTCCGCGGATGAACGAGCCGTGAATGGGGGAAAGGACGATGATGGGGTCGACGGAGGTAGCGTCGACAAGAGATGCGCTGTCCTTAGTGATCTCCTGGGCCTGGACGCCGAGACGCTCGGCGAGAGCGTCCGCGTATTGCTTGGTCGAGCCGTACAGGGTGGCGTAGAAGATGTCAGTCATGCTTCCACGCTAGCTGCGGTTCAGGGGTCGTTCTATGTGTTATTGCCCACCCATGCGGCGACGGGCTCGAGTTTGCTGAGGTCGACGCGGTCGACATCTTTGCGGTAGGTCTCGATCATCATCCGCTCGTTCTCGCCGCCGCTGCGCATCATTTTCATCGCGGTCACGACGCCCTTCATGATGTTGCGGTGCTTGCGGTTCAGCTCGGAGTAGAAGAGGCGGCCGGACAGGTAGAAGCGGTGGATAAAGGAGGCGCGGTCGCCAAGGAGCCGTCCGGTCGGGTCCTGATCGTACGCAACGTGCTCGAGGGTCATCCCGACGGTGGCGAGAACAATGGGGCGGCGCCGCACGACATCCTCCGGCAGCTCCGTGATCAGCTTCACGCCGGGGTGGGTCGGGCCGTGAATGGGGGCGACGATGTCGACAGGGTCGGCAGTGGAGGCGTCGATAAGCGATGCGCTGCTGTCGCTGATCTCCTGCGGAACTACGCCGAAGTGTGCGGCGAGCGCGTCGGCGTACTGCTTGGTGGAGCCGTAGAAGCTGGCGTAGAAGACGGAGACCATCACTCGATTTTAGGCCGAAACTAGAACGAAGAGGAGCTACCCGCGGCGGAGAAGCCGGACGAGGCGACACCTGCAGATGTTCCGCCGCTATCGGTATGCGCCTGGTGGGTCTCCACATTGCTCGTGTGCCAGTCGTTCATGACGACGAACGGAACGTAACCGTAGTAGTTGTAGCCGCTGTCGTAGATGGCGGGCTGGCGCAGCGGCTCGTATTCCTTGACGTCGGAGAACTCGCGCATCTTCACTTGGTCGAGAAGCAGGCGGTAGTCGCCGAGAATGCGAACGAAGTCGTCGACGAAGGTGGGGGAGCTGGGATTCGCGTCCAGCTGGTCGATGCGGTGGCCGAGCTGCTCGAGGTCGGATTTCAGCTGGGAGTCTTTCACCTTGTGCTTGGCGACGATCACGTCTTCGCGAATATCGGTGAGCGCTGCCCGGCGGCTGGGGGCATCACCCTGCTCGATCTCGAAGAGCCTGTTGATGTTGTCCTCCGCGTTGGAGACGTGCTCGACGGATTCAGTTGCTGTGCGAAGCTTCTTGTGGTTGCGCAAGGCCGCCTTGTCGTCGTTGATGTCGATATCACCAATGCCGCCGGCGCCGCTGACGGTGTCGTGGTAGCCGAAGAAGGTGTCGCGCACCTCAGCCCACTGCTTGCGCAGCTCCGCGTCGGCGAAGGCGGACGAGACGGAGTTGGCACGGATGTCGATCTCGTCGAGACGGCCGGCAAGAGTCGAGTATTCCGTGGTGATCGCCTCATAGTCCTCCCGCGCCTGCGCGATCTTCTTCCGGCGGCTGTTGGTGATGCCGAAACCGGTGAGTGCGCCAGCGGTGCCCAGTCCTAGACCGGCACCGCCAAGGCCGAGCATTGCGCCGACACGGTCATCTTCGGCGCTGTCCACCGAATAGTTGGCGGCGGCTTCGGAATCCATCGCGGTCCGGGCGGCTGCAAATAGTCCGGCGGGAATATTGCCGTCGCGCACCCCTGTCTTCATGGCGTCCAGGACCTCGGAGTCGCGCTGTCCGTGGTCGACCTTCAGCTCCGCGGCCACATCGTCGCCGTAGTATGCGAAGGCCTGGCGTGGATCCAAGCCCACACCGATGATCACGGTGCCGTCAGCAAAACGGTCGTCGTCGTTATCCGCGTTGCCGATCAACGCCGGATGGGTATCGCGTAGGTACTCCTCGACAGTGTCGAGAACATTCTCGTGGTTGGTCGCGAAGACCATGTAGTGGATTTCCGTGACGACCGCTGGGATGTCGAGGCGTACGGTGTTGTCGGAAAGGCGCTCTATATCATCGTGAGAGAGCACATCGTCCGGATTGTCGATAGTCACCTGATGTGTTGGTCCCTTTTTGACGGCCACCTCACTGGCCTCTGGGACATCCGTGCTGACGTACCCCGCAGTCGCCCCACCGGCCGCCAATGCCGCTGCAATGCCGATAGTCGCCAAGACCTGCTTACCGTTCATGGGCACATGATAACGCCGTCGGAAGCGCTTATAGAGACAGGAGAATAGCAAAATGATAGTGCCCATGTTTCACGTGAAACATGGGCACTAAGCGCGGGGAGAAATTGACTACGCGACGGTGGCGTCGTCACGCTCCTTGCTCTCGTCGTTCTTCTGGCCTTCGATCTTGCCTGACGCGAAGCGGTTGAGCACGAGCGCGATTGCGCCGTCGCCCGTGACATTGGCCGCGGTGCCGAAGGAGTCGACGACGATGTAGGCCGCGATCATGAGAGCGACCATCTCGTCGTTGAAGCCGAGCATGGAGGCGAGCAGGCCGGTCGCCGCCATGATCGCGCCACCAGGGACACCCGGAGCGGCGATCATCATGATGCCCAGTAGAAGAATGAAGCCGAGAGAGGGGCCCGGCGACACATCGAGTCCGCCCATGTAGATGACGGCGAAGGCGTACAGGCCGATCTTCATCATGGAGCCGGACAGGTGAATCGTCGCGCAGAGCGGAACGACGAAGCCCGCGACATTCTCGTCGACCTTGTTGTTCAGCGTAGAACGCAACGTCACCGGAATGGATGCGGCGGACGAAGACGTGCCCAATGCGGTGAAGTAAGCGGGAAGCATATTGCGCAGGGCTGTGAGCGGGTTGACTCCCGCGACGGCTCCGGCGATCAGGTACTGGATGACCAGCAGCACGATCGTCATGATCACGGAAAGCAGAAGCACCTTGCCGAATGCCGCCATGGTGGCGCCCATGTTCTCGTTCATGCCGAGGTTGAGGAAGATACCGAAAATGAACAGCGGCAGGAGGGGAATCACGAAGGAGGTGACCACCTTCATGATGGCACCTTCAAGGTCAGTGGCGACCTTGTACATGGTCTCGGACTTCACCGCGGTCATGGCCAGGCCGAGGCAGAAAGCGAGCACGAGCGCCGTCATCACCTCGAACGGGGCAGGGATCTCCACCTCGAAGAAGGGGGAAAGGCCGCCAGCATCAACGTCCTCGACATCAGTGACGAGAGCCTGGTCGCCGAGCAGCCACGGATACAGAGCCGTGGAGAGAGCCCAGGCGATGAGACCGGAGATGACGGTCGAGCCGTAGGCGATGCCCGCGGTGATGCCCAGCCACTTGCCCGCGCCGCGGCCGAGGCCGGCGATCGCGGGAGTGATCAGCGCGAAGATAAGGACCGGGACAAAGAAGCCCAGGAAATTAGAGAAGAGCCCGTTGAACGTGATGAAAATGCGGGCGAGCCACTCTGGGAAGAAGAAGCTGCAGCAGATGCCGAGCACGATGGCCACGACGATCCAGAACAACAGCGACCTCGTGATCGTCTTGGTGTTCATGTTTTACCCCTTGCTCGGAGTGCCTGATTCTGTCGGTCAAGCGCTTGTTACGGGAAATGAATAAGGTGGCACTGCACCTTATTAATTACTATTCTTCCCGACACCCCCTGCCAGATGGAAACCGCGTTTCCCCAGGACCCCCAATTACGTGCTGTAGACCACACGGAAAGTAGACTCGAGAATTATGACTGGCGTGGTTATCGGTGTTGTCTTCATTGTCTTTGCGCTCGCGCTCTTGATCCCGGGATTGCTCGCTGCCCTTGGACGTTTGCCCGGCAACAACGTGGTAGGGCTGCACGTCCCGGAGGTGCGCAAGGACGAAGAGATCTGGGTCCAGGCTCACAAGGTCGCCGGGCCGTATTTAATTCTTGGCGGGCTGGCTCTCGCCTTCGGTTCCGCATTTGCATTCATCGCTGACGGCTGGCTGTGGATGGGCCCCGTGGTCCTCGGTGCCGTCGCGGTCGCTGCCGTCGCGGCGGCGGGTAACCAGGGTGCACGCGCGGCGCGACTCTTCGCGGAGGCGAAGGAGAACGAGGCTGACGCTGACGCCGCACCAGCCCCGCAGGTCGATCTCGGGGCGCTCCGAAACGCAGCCCGGCGGGCAGACGACAGGTAGTCTCTCATTTCAGGAAGGAGGCCAGCCGTGAGCGAGTTCCGCCCGCAGGTCACGCACCGCGAGGTGCGCTACCACGCCGACGCGTCGAGCCTGTTTGCCGCAATCGGCGGCACCGGGATGACGGACGCGGTGCTGCTGGAGAGTGCCGACATCACCACGAAGTCCGGCCTTCAGTCGGTCGCCGTCCTCGGCGCCTCCCTGCGCGTCACGTGCAACGGCCCGTCGGTGACGGTAGACGTGCTTAACCCGGACGGGGAGGCGCTCGCGGACCGGCTCCACGACCAGCTCGGCGAGTACGCGACAGGGGAGCGCACCTTCAGCTTCCCGCCCGTGGACGCGGACGACGAACGCGAACGCCTCACTGCCCCGAGTCCCGCGGACGTGCTGCGCGCGCTCACCTTCGACGCCGGATACACCGACACCGAGCACGCGACACTTCCCATGCTCGTCGGTGGTTTCGCATTCGACTACCTCGCCACATTCGAGGAGCTGCCGGACGTTGCCGAAGGCTCCAACACATACCCCGACTACCAGTTCATTCTCGCGGACATCGTCCTCACGATCGACCACCGCGCCAGCACCGCCCGGCTGACAGGAGTGGACGGGGGCAGGGGAGACGTCGATAAGCGAATGCGCACGTTCGCCGCGCTTATCGACGACGCCGGGGACCCCGCCCCCCGACGCTCCTCCGCGCAAGGACCTTTGCGCGTGGGGACGAGCACGGACGACGCCGCGTTCCGCGCAGACGTGGACAAGCTCAAGGGCCATATCTATAACGGCGATATCTACCAGGTGGTGCCGGCACGCGCTTTCACGGCCGAATGCCCCGACGCATTCGCCGCGTACCAGTGCCTGCGCAAGACGAACCCGTCGCCGTACATGTTCTATGTGCGCGGCCTCGACCGAAACGGCGAGCCGTACGAGCTCTTTGGCGCCTCGCCCGAGTCCAACCTGAAGTACGACGCCGATTCCCGCGAGGTGCAGCTGTACCCGATCGCCGGCACCCGCCCGCGCGGCGCCACGCACGAGTTGGACACACGCATGGAACTCGAATTGCGCACTGACGCGAAGGAGATCGCGGAGCACACGATGCTGGTCGACCTCGCACGCAACGACATGGCGCGCGTCGCCGAGCCCGGTACCCGCCAGGTCCGCGAGCTGCTCCAGGTCGACCGCTACTCGCGCGTCATGCACCTCGTCTCCCGCGTGACCGCGACCCTTGCCGCCGACCTCGACGCACTCGACGCCTACCGCGCGTCGATGAATATGGGCACGCTGACCGGCGCTCCGAAGCTGCGGGCCACCGAGCTCCTCCGCGAGCACGAAGGCGTCCGCCGCGGCTCCTACGGCGGGGCAGTGGGGTACCTGCGCGGCAACGGCGACTTCGACACTTGCATTGTCATCCGCTCCGCCTATGTCCACGGGGGAGTGGCCACAGTTCAGGCTGGCGCCGGTGTCGTGCGCGATTCCGTTCCACAGGCAGAGGCCGACGAGACCCTGCACAAGGCATACGCCGTGCTCAACGCCATCGCGATGGCCTCCGGCCAGGAAGTGGAGGTCAACCGATGAGCGCCCGCATCATTCTGCTGGATAACCGCGATTCATTCGTCTACAACCTCGTCGATGCCCTGTCGACGCTGCCCGACGTCGAATTCACCGTCTTCCGCAACACCGTCGCGGTCGACCGCGTGCTTGCAGCCGACCCCGACATCATCATTCTCTCGCCCGGACCCGGCTATCCCGCCGATGCCGGCTCCATGATGGAGCTCATCGAGCGCGTCCAAGGCCGCATTCCTCTGCTCGGAATCTGCCTCGGGTACCAGGCGCTCATCGAGTATTTCGGCGGCCGCGTCGCACCGTGCGGGCCAGTCCACGGCATCAGCGAAGCTATGCACCTCACCGAGGAGGGCATCGCGCATCCGCTTTTCGGCGGCCTCACCACCGACTCCGGCCCCCAGCACCGCGACAATCCCGGCCGTCTCGTCCCGGTGGCCCGTTACCATTCTCTCGGAACTGTTGATGTGCCCCAGGGACTTGTTGCTCTGGCCCGGGTTCCCGCCGAGCTGGGCGATGTTGTCATGGCCGCCGAGACCACCGATGGAATGTCTATCGGCCTCCAATTCCACCCCGAGTCCATCCTGACCCCTCAAGGACCACTGATTTTACAGCGATGCGTCGACCAATTATTGACGCGCTCCACGAAAGGTGACCTCAATGGCTAGCCCGTCCGCACTTGACACCCTACGGGTCTTCCTCGACAACAAGCAGCCGACTCTCGAGGAGGCGACCGAAGCATTCGTTCCCCTCACCGTGGGCGATTACGACGACGTCCATATCGCGGCATTGCTTGCCACAGTGCGCACACGTGGCGAGACCTTCGCCGATATCGCTGGCGCCGCGAAAGCCTTCTTGGCCGCCGGACGGCCATTTCCGATCACCGGCGAGGGTCTCATGGACACCGCGGGCACCGGCGGTGACGGCAAAAACACGATCAACATCACCACCGCTGCCTCCCTTGTCGCCGCCGCCGGGGGAGTGAAGATGATCAAATGCGGCAACCGTTCCGTGTCCTCCAAGTCCGGCTCCGCTGATGTGCTCGAGGCACTCAATATCCCCCTCGACCTCGACCCCGACCGTGCGGTGCGACAGTTCGAGGCGTCTAATTTCACTTTTCTCTTCGCTCCGGCTTACAACCCCGCCATCGCGCATGTCCAGCCGGTCCGCAAGTCCTTGGGCGTACCCACATTGTTCAATACCCTCGGCCCGCTGCTCTCCCCGGGCCGCCCGGAGTACCAGATCATGGGCATTGCCAATCCGGCCCTCGGACAGACCATCGCCGAGACGATGCGCGAACTCGGCCGCGGTCGCGCCATGATCGTGCACGGTGCCGGGACCGACGAGATCGCCGTCCACGGTGAGACCCTCGTCTGGGAGCTCGACCGCGCGGGCGATATCTCCCGCTACACCATCACGCCAGAAGACATGGGTCTTCCCACCTATTCTCTTGGGGAACTCGAAGGCGGCGACGGAAAGGAGAACGCCGCGGCGATCCGCGCCATTTTTGACGGCACCGCTCCCGATGCCCACCGCGATGCCGTCGCCGCTACTGCTGGCGCTATTTTCTACCTCTACGGCACCGATCCGACGATCGCCGCCGGAGTTGACCGCGCGCAGAAACTGCTTTCCGACGGCACCGTCGCCCAATGGCTCTCGACCCACGAGGGGGCCGATTACAGTGGCTAATTCTCAGCCCTCTGACCAGCATGTATTGTCTACGGACAATTCTAACGGCTTGGCCACGGTCCTCGATAACATTGTCCACGCCCGAAAGCGTCACATTGACGGTATTAAGTCCCGGATCGCGCATGTCGACCCGGCGAGCCTTCCGCGGTCCGAGCGGTCCCTCTATGATTCGCTCGCCCGTCCCGGTACACGATTCATTATGGAGTGCAAATCTTCCTCGCCGTCGCTCGGTATGATTCGAGAGCATTACGAGCCGGGGGAGATCGCTTCCATCTACTCTCGATATGCCGCTGGCATTTCCGTTCTGTGCGAACCGGAGCGCTTCGGGGGAGACTACGACCATCTCGCCACCGTCTCCGCGACGACGCATCTTCCCGTGCTTTGCAAAGACTTCATCATCGATCCGGTGCAAATTCACGCCGCGCGATATTTCGGTGCCGATGCGATCCTGCTCATGCTCAGTGTTCTCGACGACGAGGAGTACGCCTCACTTTCCGCCGAGGCCGAGCGCCTGGGCCTCGATGTCCTCACCGAGGTCATTGACGAAGAGGAAGCCGCTAGGGCAACGAAGCTCGGCGCGAAGATCTTCGGCATCAACCACCGTAACCTGCATGACCTGAGCATCGATCTCGAGCGTTCCGGCCGCCTCGCGCCGCTCGCCCCGAAAGGCGCCCTCACCGTCGCCGAGTCGGGAATCCGCGATGTGCAGACAGTCCGCGAACTCGGCTGCCACTCCGACGGATTCCTCGTCGGATCGCACCTCACCGGGCACCCGGATATCGATTGGGCTGCGCGAATGCTGGTTTATGGCCCCAATAAAGTCTGCGGACTGACCTCCCGCACTGCTGCACAGGCCGCCCGTGCCGTCGGCGCAGTCTACGGCGGGCTCATCTTCGAAGAACCCAGCCCGCGCAATGTTTCACGTGAAACAGCGAAAGACATTATCGTCAACGAGCCCGGCCTCCGCTATGTCGCGGTCAGCCGCCGCACCGAGGGGTGGGACGAACTCGTCCTTCCGGGGATCCACGCAGTGCAAATCCACGCTCCGTACCAAGGTTCTCTCGACGCAGAGCGCGAACTCATCTCGAAGGTCCGAGCAACCGTCCGAGCCCTCGATCCGGAAATTGAGGTCTGGCGGGCCGTCTCCATGTCAGACCCCGACGGGCCGGCAGTGGCTCGGGGACTGGCAGGAGACGTCGATAAGCTAGTGCTCGACGCGAAAGACGGCGGGTCGGGGACCGGCTTCGACTGGTCCACGATTCCCGATGCTGTCCGCCCCCATGCGCTTCTTGCCGGGGGGCTGGGCCCAGATAATGTGGAGGATGCGCTGCAGGTTGGATGCCTAGGTGTGGACCTCAATTCCGGCGTCGAATACCCGGCCGAGGCAGGCCGATGGTCCGGCACCAAAGACTCCGGTGCGTTACGCACCACCTTCGACCGGATCAGAAATTTCCATTACTGAACAACGCTCAATATTCAAGGACTCTTCATGACTGACTCCACAGACTCGCGCAACGGCGGACGCACAATCCTGCCGGCATACTTCGGTGAATTTGGCGGACAGTTCGTCGCTGAATCGCTTCTGCCGGCCCTCGACCAGCTTGAGCAGGCTTTCGTCGACGCGTGGAACGACGAGCAGTTCATGACCGAATACCGCGGTCTGCTCCGCGACTACCTTGGCCGCCCGACGCCACTGACTGAGGCGAGAAACCTCACCAAGGGCAACGATTACGCGCGGATCTTTCTCAAACGGGAAGATCTTGTTCACGGCGGCGCTCACAAGACCAACCAGGTGATCGGCCAAGCCTTGCTGGCTACGAAGATGGGGAAGAAGCGCATCATCGCAGAGACTGGCGCCGGCCAGCACGGCACTGCGACCGCCCTCGCGTGCGCACTCATGGATCTCGATTGCGTGATCTACATGGGCGCCAAGGACATGGAGCGCCAAGCACCGAATGTCTACCGCATGCGCCTCATGGGGGCGGAAGTCATCGGCGTTGACTCGGGATCCGGCACGCTCAAGGACGCCGTCAACGAGGCGCTGCGCGATTGGACCGCGACCTTCCACGAGTCTCATTACCTGCTCGGCACTGCCGCCGGCCCGCACCCGTTCCCGACGCTGGTGCGCGAGTTCCACAAGGTCATTTCAGAAGAGGCAAAGGCCCAGCTCGAGGAACGGACGGGTGCGCTTCCCGACGTCGTCGTCGCCTGCGTCGGCGGCGGCTCCAACGCCATCGGCATGTTCGCGGACTTCATCGACGACGAATCCGTGGAACTCGTCGGTACCGAACCGGGCGGCGAGGGCATGGACAGCGGCATGCACGGTGCCGCCATCGCCGCAGGTACCGTTGGCATTCTGCACGGCACGAAGTCCTACCTGATGCGCAACACAGACGGCCAGATCGAGGAATCCTACTCCATCTCCGCCGGCCTCGACTACCCGGCCGTCGGCCCGCAGCACGCGCACCTCGCCAAGTCCGGCCGCGCCACGTACGTCCCCGTCACCGACGGAGACGCTCTCCGCGCATTCCAGCTCTTGTCGCGCCACGAAGGCATCATTCCCGCCCTCGAATCCTCCCACGCCCTTGCGTACGCCCTGCGCCGCGCCGAGGAGGCCAAGGAGACACAGTCGCCGACCACCATTCTCGTCTCCCTGTCCGGGCGCGGCGACAAGGACATCGCCCACGTCCAGCAGACCCTCGAAGAGCACCCGGAGTACGTCCTGAATATCTCGGAGGAGAAATAATGTCCCGCTTTGACACCCTTTTCGCGGACCTCGACACCAAGAACGAAGGTGCATTCGTGCCTTTCGTCATGCTCGGAGACCCCTCCGCCGAAGATGCCGTCGACATCATCAGCACACTTATCGACGCCGGCGCCGACGCCCTCGAGCTAGGCATTCCCTTCTCCGATCCCGCAGCAGACGGCCCGACCATCCAGAAATCGCATTTGCGTGCGCTGGACGGGGGCGCGACCGTCGATAAGTGCTTGGACCAGATAAGCGAGATCCGCCGCCGCTACCCTGAGGTGCCGATCGGCATGCTGGTATATGCGAATGTCCCGTACGTCCGAGGACTGGAACAATTCTACGCTGACCTGCACACATCTGGCGCAGATGCCGTCCTGATTCCCGACGTGCCCGTTCGGGAAGGTGCCCCCTTCATCGAGGCCGCGACCGCCGCCGGCATCGACCCCGTCTACATCGCCCCCGCGCAGGCCCGCCCCGAGGTTCTCGAAGGTGTCGCCGCGAACTCCCGCGGCTACATCTACGCCGTCTCCCGCGACGGAGTCACCGGTGCCGAGCGCGAATCCCAGACGAAGGGGCTTGCCGACGTCGTCTCTAACATCTCCACCTACGGCGGCGCCCCGGTACTCCTCGGTTTCGGTATCTCCACCCCGCAGCACGTTGCCGACGCTGTCGCCGCTGGGGCCGCCGGTGCGATCACCGGCTCCGCCATCGCGAAGATCATCGACGCCCACGTCGAGTACTCTCACCCGAACCCGGGCACCATCCGCGATAAGGACGCCCTGACAGCGGAGCTTCGCGAGTACGTCGCCACCATGAAGCAGGCTACGATCAAGCCATGACTGAGTTCTCCCGCCCCGCGCCCGGCCCCTCCTGCTCCCGCCGCACGTTCCTGCTCGGCACAGCGACGACTTTCGCCGGTGTTTTTCTCGCCGCCTGCGGCAAGGCCCCGTCCGCTGACGTCGCCGCGACGGAGGTTCCCGTGGGTAGCGCGGTGATCGTGGACAACATCATCATCGCCCAGCCCAGCGAGGGGCAGTTCGTCGCCTACTCCACCACGTGCCCCCACCAAGGCAGCCCTATCACGGAGGTCGACGGCGACACTGTCCGTTGCCCATCCCACGGCTCGACGTTCGATATCGCGACGGGCGAGCCCGTCTCCGGCCCGGCAACGAGCGGCATGACTACCGTCCCTGTCCGCGAGGAGGGCGGCACCATCGTCGCCGGCGATCAGTAAGACAAGGAAGGCAGGGAGAATCTCCGATGACACTCTTCGTAAAGACGATCTTCACCGCCCCCGACGGATCCGGCCTCGTCAACGTTGCTGAACTCGCCGAGCTCGACAACACCCGCACCAATTGCCGCATGGTCCGGATGATCGAGCTCACACCGGACCACTCCATCGTCGGCGCATTCACCGACGGGAAGGTCCACGGCAGCGCGAACACCCCCCTCGATGTCGTGCCCCACCCCGACAGGCTGGGCCAATTCGACGACATTGAACACCACATGCTCGAGCAAGGCGAGTTCGACGGTCTCTGGGCCGAAGCGCAGACTCTCTTCCCCGATCTTCCTGACCGAAAGTAAAAGCACATGGCGCAGTCGCTGGCCCACCGTTCCACGAAGATTCTGGCCGGTATTTTCCTCGCGTCCACAGCGCTTGCGGGTTGCGGTGAGTCTTCGGACAATCTCGACGAGCCCTCGCTGACCGCAAGCACAACTTCGAGCGAATCTTCTACTAGCGAACAGCCCAGCAGCTCGTCCCCCCGCGAGGCAGAGGCTTCGGGGTCTGAGAAAGATTCTGCCCCAGAATCCGAACCGGCTTCCGAGCGGAAATCTGAGCCGACATTCGTGGAGTGCTACGAAGCGAACGCTGCACTGCTTTCCGACGGCAGCGTCGTCACCGACACCATCAACTGCGGCGTCGAGGAAGAACCAGAACAACCATCCGAACCTGCCGCTCCTGCCGAACCGGAATGCTCCGGTGGTGCAGCTGAATGCGGTTACGGCTACGACGAAAAGGGAAATCCGAACCCGTCCTCGGGTGAGCTCCAGACCCAGTGGGGTTGCGAGCAGGGCTACATCACCGACCCCGAATTGTGCGCTACGGTGAGCGAACTCTAGAACGGCGGTTCCTCCGGGAGTCGACGGTGGGCCTGGGTTCCGGGTCTATCGTCCGGCTCCTTTTCTGCTCCATTTTGCGGACTATTTTCTGGCCCATTTTTCGCCGATTCTTCTTCTTCCTGGTCCTCGGGTGGCTGGGGTCGGAAGGGGAACTCGAGATTGAATTCCTTCTCCAATTCGGCGATGGCTTCGAGGGTCTCTTCGTACGTGATGGGCGGGGGCTCTGCCGATTCGGAACCAGATTCTGGGCCAGAATCAGCTTTGTCGTTGGTGGGGCGGGGGAGGTGGGCCTCGTAGGCGTCGATCAGCGTGTGCCCTTTTGCGAGAAAATTGGCCTTTTTGCGCTTCCGGTGCTCGATGTCGGACGTGGATGCGCGCCAGCGCGGTGCGGTCGGGGAGACCTGGGTGCCAATGAAACCGGAAGGTTCGGTGCGGGCGTACGTTCCGTCGTCGAAAAGCCAGATGATTTCGCCGGTGACTGGGTCCGGGACGTAGAACGCGCGGCGATCGGTCTTGATGTTGTGGTGGTGCGCGCAGAGGCAGTAGAGGTTCGCGGCGGTGGTCTGGCCACCGTCGTCGTACGGGATGCGGTGATCGAGCTGGCAGCTCCACGCGGAGCGCGTGCAACCGGGAAAGACGCAGGTACCGTCGCGTCCGCGGACGTAGGCTTTGATCTTGTCGGGCGCGACATAACCGGCGACTGCGTGGTCCTTGTATTCCTCGAGGTCGATAATAGTGTCAGCCAGCTCGTGGAAGGCCTCGGTGCCTGCGCCAGTGGTCCAGCCGAAGCCCGGCAGGAACGCGGCCCTGGACGGGTCGGGCAAGCCATTCTTCATCGGCGCGTAGCCGTAAATGGTGGCCGAGGTGGGCTGAACCTGGCCGAGAATGAGGAGGCGCAGTGCTTCCCACTGGTCGACGCTGTGCTCGCGAGCGATCGAGTTGAGCTGTGCGCGCATCGCGGCGACTTCCACCTTGTCGCCACCGACGTTCATGTACGCATTGCCCGGTTCCCCGGATCCTGACGGTGGCATGGAGAACGAAACCTCGCCTTCACCGGGGCCGAAAGGCTGCTTCTTCTCTTCGCGGTCCTTGCGCTTCTTCTCGTCGTACGCGGCCGTGGAATCGAAGTCCGCGATCATGGAATTGATCCGGTGAGTGATCGCCTTCTTGGTGGGCAGCTGCTGGTTCATCTTTTCCGGCGTGAACAGGGCCGTGAGCACGTCGTCGAACTCGGCGAAGACCTCGTCCGTCACGTTAGGGCCCAAGTCGGCGAGGCCATTGGCGACGGCGTTGATGCGCTCGAGGTCGAGACGGTAATGCGCGAGCTGAAGAGCGCGGAGCTTGGGCAGATTTCGCAGGCACATATACGCGGTGATTGCGTTGTCCACCTGTGGTTTCGTCATGCCAGTCTGAGTGCAAACCTGGACGACTTCGCGGTCGTGGTCCGTGGAGCAGAACCCTTCACCGGGCTCAGAATAGCGGGCGAATATCTCCGTCTGCGCCTGGCGAATGGCCAGAGCCGAGCGGCAGTCCGCGTTGTCGAAATTCTCGGTGGCGAAGCATGCCTGCTTCTCAGAGCGGGCTCCTTTCTTATCGGTGTTCGTGCTGGTCGTGTTGTTGTCGGAATCAGCGGGATAATTCTTCGGGTGGCTGTCGGGCTTTCTATCTTCGGGTGGTCTCGCTGCAGTCATTGTGTTGGCCTTCAGTGAGTATTCTGTTTGGTTGTATAGAACACTCTTTCACATGGAGTGAACCATAGACCTGGACAACAACTGTGTATTCGCTTTTATGTTCGCTTTTGCTGAAGAATCCCCAGCTCAGCCCTGTGGATAACTTTTGCTATTCGAATGACCACGGACGCAAGACCGCCCGAAAGAAGACAGCCCGCGAAGCACCAAACCGGCCCGCGAAACTACGGCAAGTACGCGTCAAGCTGCGCGCGCATCCTCCTGCACACGCGCGACATTCGCCTGAGCATCGCTCTGCAGGCGCGCGACATCAGCAGCAGTAGGCAGCGCGATCAGACCAGCCTGATCAGCCGCAACAACGCCTCCGAGCAGTCCCGCCAGGACACCGGCGGCAATCCACCAGTTCAGCGCCGTGCCCAGCTGCTGGCCGCGCGCCATGTCCCACTTCAGGGAGCTACCGAGCACCGGATTCGCGGAACCATTGTTGTCGTACCGCGCGACATTCCCGTCCTCCGCGGCCATGCGCTCTTCGTAACCATCCGGAATGTCTAGGCCGTAAATCGACTCGATGATCGGGGAGAAAAAGCCCTTCCGCGCAGCCTCGGCCCACTCCTCGCGAAGCTTCTCATTCGTCGCCATGCTTGAGTGCTCGGAGCTATGTGCAGGGGAGCTGAGCTCGAACAACGGCTTGATCGAACTACGGTCATCAACGGGCCGCTCCACGCCAGCATGCGCAGGCACAGCACCCGCAACGAGTGCGACGGACAGGGCAGCAGCGACGACGCGACGCTTCATCAAAACTCCTTGCTCAGCAGAATTGCAGCACCGCAAACATAAGACCTCCACGCGGCCCCAGCAGCGCGTTCACAAGAAGTTCACCGGCAGAGAAACAAGCATTCGCTTATCGACGCCCACCCCTCCCGCACCAAACCCCCGACCGACAGAATGGGAGAGCCTGGGCGGCGGGTGAATCGATTTGGGTCCTTGTGCTCCTGGATCGAAATCCTCTTCAGAAGCCCGAAGAAGGGGGGTCGCACCTAGAGGACCAGATTGATGAGCAGCATGTAAATGGCGGTGCCGGTGAGGATCGATAGGCCCGCGCGGCGTTTCCAAGCATGGAGGGCGAGGGTGATCCCGGCAGCGATGAGGGCGGCGGCAAGGCCGTGGGGAATGTCAGGGTCGCGGGAAATAGAAGACATTGTGTAGACAACGAGGACAGTCATCACGCCGACGGGCATGGTCGCGCCGAGGAACTGGACGACAGGGCTGTCCTTGAGCAGGCGCAGGAAAGAAAAGGGGAGGGCACGCAGGAGAACGGTCACGATGCCGACCGGAATGAGGACGGCGGCGACCATCGAGAGGGTAACGCCTTCGGGAAGACCCATGATTAACGACCCTCCTCGCGGGCGGGGCGGAGCTCGAGGGCGCGGTCGACGTTGGGGAGCGCGTAGCGGAGCAGAAGGACGAGGAAATAGGTGGTCAGGGCGGCCATGAGGAGCCAGGACGGGGCGATCACGGCGAAAAGAACGGCGATCGCGGTGGCGGCCAGCGGCAGGGAGAAGTCGCGGTTGGAGGTGAAGGACTCGTAGGCGAGCACCACAAAAAGGGCGGTCAGGGCGAAATCCATGCCTTTGACCTCCGCCGGGATGACCACACCGAGAAGAGCACCGAGGATGCCGGGGATGACCCAGAGCAACTGGCAGACAATCTCGACGGTGAGGATGCGGGTGCCGGAGAGGGTCGAGCGGGTGGTCAGGGGAAGGGAGGAGATGACGGCGTAGGTTTCGTCGGTAAGCGCGTAGGTGGAGTACGCGCGGCCGAGGGACGACGAAATGCGGTGGCGGGGAAAGGTGAGGCCGTAGAAAATGTGGCGGAAATTCACCATGAAACCGGTGACTGCGGCGGACAGCGGGCCCACGCCGGCGCTGACGAGTTGGACGGCGAGGAACTCCATCGAGCCGGCGTAGATGACAATGGAGAAGATCGGGGTCCACCACCACGCAAAGCCTGCTTGTGTCATGACCAGGCCGAAAGCGAGACCGAGCGGAATCAGCCCAAGGCCGACAACCCACAGGTCTTTGAGGGCGGCGCGGATCTCGTTACGGGTCTCGTTCCTCATGGGCGGAGGCTAGTTGTCTTCGAGGTCGGCGGGGAACGTCGAGAAGAGGGGCAGGGGCATCGGCTGGCGGCGCAGCACATCGCTGTACAGGTCGGCCGCAGCGGGGGCGATGACGTCGGTGGGCAGGGCGGGAGCGACGTACCAGTCGCCGCGCTCGATCTCCTCGTCGAGCTGGCCCGGAGCCCACTCGGCGTACCCGGAGAAGACGCGCATGCCCTCGAGAAGACCCTCGACGGACTCGGGCTCGGCCTGCAGGTTCACGTGGACGAGGCGGTTGGCCAGGCGGGTGAGTTCGGGGTGGTCCTCAATGAAAGTACCGGAGGACGTCATGCCGACGGCAATGGCGGCCTGCGGGCGCAGCGGTCCGCCGACGTAGAGCGCCTGCGGCTTCGCCACGTGAGGCAGCCATTCGGGCATAACCGAGTGGACGGCCAGCTCAGAGCGGCGGTTGAGGACGACGCCGAACGTGGCTTCGGGGGTGACGTCGATAAGCAAAATGACGGTGCGCGCGAAATCATCGGCGAGCATGCCCGGCGCGGAAACAAGCAGCATGCCTGGAGCTGGCGTTTCGCGCTCGAGCGCGGTGAATAAGCGGTCCGCGTAAAAGAACTCAGCCATTTTCCTTCTCCCACCAAGCCTTGAGCTCCGCGACGGCCTCGTCGTGGTCGAGCTCGCCACGCTCGAGGCGCAGATCCTTCATATACTTCCAGGCTTTGCCGACCTCGGGGCCCGGTTTGAGGTCGAGGATCCGCATGATCTCGTTGCCGTCAAGGTCGGGGCGCACGCGAGCGAGATCCTCCTTGGCGGAGATGTCCGCGATGCGCTGCTCCAGCTCATCGTAGGTGCGGCGCAGACGCGCGGCCTTCTTTGGATTGCGCGTGGTGCAGTCGGCGCGCACGAGCTTGTGCAGGCGCGGGAGGAGATCGCCGGCGTCCGTGACGTAGCGGCGCACCGCGGAATCAGTCCACTGGCCCTCGCCGAAACCGTGGAAGCGCATGTGCAGGTACACGAGCTGGCCGACGTCCTCGATGACGTGCTTCGGGTACTTCAGCTTGCGCATGCGCTTGCGGGTGAGCTTGGCGCCCACGACCTCGTGGTGGTGGAAGGAAACGCCGCCGCCGGGCTTGATATCGCGGGTGTCCGGTTTGCCGATGTCGTGCAAGAGCGCCGCCCACCGCAACTTGAGATCCGGGCCCTCGTCCTCGAGCTCGGTGGCCTGGCGCAGCACGGTGAGCGAGTGGGCGTAGACGTCCTTGTGCTGCATGTGCTCATCGCGCTCGAGCTGCAGCGCGGGGATCTCCGGGAGGATGTGCCCGGCCAAGCCCGTCTCCACAAGCAAGTCAATGCCTTCCCACGGCTGGATGCCGAGCATGAGTTTGTCGAGCTCAGCCTGGACGCGCTCAACGGTGATGCGGCCGATCTCGGCAGCCATGTCCGTCATCGCCTGCTTCACCCGCGGGCTGACGGTGAAACCCAGCTGGGAAACGAACCGGGCGGCGCGCAGCATGCGCAACGGGTCGTCGCGGAAGCTCACCTCGGGTGCCTGCGGTGTGTCGAGGGTGAGGTTTAACAGGTCCTTGAGCCCGTCGACGGGGTCGTGGAAGTCGAGCGACAACGTGCCGCCGTCGGCGGGCAGCAGCTCGATCGCCATGGCATTCGCGCGGAAATCGCGGCGGACGAGATCACCCTCGATAGTGTCGCCGAAGGTGACCTCGGGGTTGCGGGTCACACCGTCATAGAGATCGGCGCGGAACGTGGTCACCTCCACCTGCTGACCGTGCTTCACGGTGGACACGGTGCCGAATTCAATTCCCGTGTCCCACACGGCCTCGCCCCACTCGGTCAGAATCGCCTTGATCGTCTCCGGGCGGGCCGAGGTGGTGAAGTCGAGGTCATGGCCGAGGCGTCCCAACATCGCGTCGCGCACCGGACCGCCGACGAGAAACAGCGACTCGCCCTCGGCCGCGAACGCGGAGGCGAGCGGCCCAAGCAGGTCAGCGAGCTCTCCCACGGCGCTTTCCGCCCGCGCGAGCAAGGCGATGAACGCCGTTGGATCGCCCTTCTCCGGCAGGTCGAACAGCTCCGCCGGGTCGGTGGACGGGGTCGCGCTGCTGTTCTGGGTGGTCACCCGCCCAACCTTACAGCCCCACGCAAACCAGCCGAAGCAGTCATAAGCTCAACTCAAGTACCACATGGTCACCACGGACCGATACGATTCAAGAGATGGCTCACGAAACCCCGCAGAACAACACGCGCAGGCGCAAACGCCGCCGGCGCGCGTCGAGCCACGCCCAGGGCAGCCAGGGGAACCGCGAAAACCAGGAGAATAAGGAAGACAAGGCCCAAGGAAAACAGGGCAATACTCGGGGCCAGAATCAAGATCAAAAGAACAACAGCCGTCGCCGCCGCCGTGGAGGCAGCAAGAACCAACGCAGCAATCAGCGAGGCAACCGCGGTAATCAGCGGAATAACCGCGGAAACAAGCACCGGAAGCCGTCGCACAGGAACGCCCCGTACGCGTCGCAGAATATGGAGACGCGGGACGAGACGAGCGCGGGCGGCCTCGTCGTTTCAGGCATGGCAGAGGCTGTCGCGCCTGACGGTTCCGTGGACATGTCGCAGATCTACGTCGCGCTCATCGGGCGCCTTGACAGGCGCGGACGTTTGCTGTGGTCCATGCCGAAGGGGCACGTCGAGCCGAACGAGCACCAGTGGGACACCGCGCGCCGCGAGGTGTGGGAGGAAACAGGCATCGAGGGGGAGCCGTTCGCTGAGCTCGGCGTGATCGATTACTGGTTCGTCTCGGACGGTGTGCGCATCCACAAGACGGTCCACCACAACCTGTTGCGCTATGTCGACGGCGTGCTCAACGACGAGGACCCGGAAGTCACCGAGGTGGCATGGGTGCCGGTCAGCGAGCTGATCGAGCACCTGGCGTACGCGGACGAGCGCAAACTGGCGCGCATCGCCTTCGACAAGATGCCGGAACTGGCGCGCGCGGAGAAGAAAGCGGGAAGGACCACACCGCGGTGACGGGCCGGCGCACGCGTAGGGCAGCCGCGGTGCTCGCCGCGGCGGTGCTCTCATGCGCGGCCCAGCCCGTCCCCGTCACCCCGAACGATCCCGCAGTCGCGCACGAATGGGTCAACGCGCAGATCCGTCCCGACGACGGGCAGCAGGGGATCACGCTTTCGCTTATCGACGCCCCGGCCACTGTCCCTTCCGGCAACCCCCTGTCCGTCACCGTGCGTGTCAGGAATGAATCCGACGCGGACGTCGCCGGGCTGACTATCGCGCCGCTGCGCGGACCGGCGTCAGGGTCGGTGGCGGATGCCCGGGCGGCGAGTGTGGCATCGGTCTCCGAGTACCACTCTGCGGGCGACGAAGTAGACATCCCGGAACTGGCGCAGGGGGAGGAGACCGAGGTCAAGGTCGCGATCCCCACGCAGAAGCAGCCGTTCACCAGCAGCTTTCCGATGATGCTGGTGCTGGGGCAGGACGGCGTGGCGCTGGACACGGAACGCTGGCACATGGCAGTCATGGGGGATACGCCTGAGAATGAACCGGAGGCGGAATCAACAGAGCCAGCCGGAATGAGCGTGCTATTCCCGATCTCTGCGCCGGTGGACATCGTGCCGGGGGAGACGGGGGAGGCGCCGAACCGTCCGCCGCTGATCTTGCAATCGGAGGACTTGACCGGACAGCTCGCCCCGGGCGGGCGCCTCGACGAGCTCGTGGACACGTACGCGGAAGCCACCGAGAACGACGGGGTGCGCGATTCGACATGCCTGGCCGTCGACCCGGCGCTCCTCGACGCCGTTGAGCGGATGACGCAGGGCTACACCGTGGACAACGACAGGCCCTCACCGGGACTGGACCGGAAACGCCTGCGCGATTCGTGGGGCAGCGACGACTCGGGCGAAGGCGCCGAGGAAGGCACGGGAGCCGAGGATGCCGCCGCATGGCTGGGCAAGTTGCGTGGCGCCGCGAAGGACAATTGCGCTGTCGCGCTGCCCTGGGCGAATACCGACCTGAACGCGGTTGCGCGCACCGGCGACACCTGGCTCATGCGCGAGGCACTGGAGCGCGGACCGTTCACCGCCGAGCGGATCCTGGATACCCCAGTGGTGCGCAACGTGGTGGTGCCCGGCGCGGGCTACCTCACTCCGGAATCCGCGCCGGGCATGGGCTGGGCGGATCTCAGCACATCAGATCTTCCCACCACGGGCATGCACAGCCAGTGGGAGATCGAGCAGAATGCGCAGTCCAAGGAGGCGGAGACCCCCGGCGGGCGCGTCGAAGGGGAGCAGCGCTCCAACCTGGACAACCCGGCGCTGCCCAATGCCGCGGACGCAGCCGCGCCGGCGCCGCAGGAGGACGTGCGGGTGCTGGTGGCGGACAATACCGTGAATACGACGGATCCCAACCAGCGGTTCGCCGATCTCACGCCGGGCATCACGGCGGTGACCTTCGACAGCGGGCTGGCGGCCACATTGGCGGCGACGGGTCCACTGCCGGAGACCCCGGGATACTCGGACGAGCTCCTGCGCTACGATTTCACACTCGACTCGGTGGCCGCGCGCGACCTGACGGCGGCGACGGCAGTGCGCACTGCTGCTCAAAATGCTGAAGATCTCGACCCCACCCTGGTGAACCCGCCAGCAATGTGGGAGGCCACCACGGCCACGGCAGTGATGTCGACGGTGGAGGCGCTGTTCGGAGAGAAGACTGCGACACCCATGCCCCTGGAGGATTATGCGGGAAAGCAGGGGGATGTGGGGCAGGGAGACGTCGATACGCTGGGCGTTCCTGCAAGCGACCCGGGCGAGCTCACGGACACCGAGCTGCTGAATTCCGGGCAGCAAGCGCGCTTCATCAACGACCTGACCGCGCTTCTGGCCAACGACGAGGCCATCGCGCTGACGCGGTACGGGTACACGCTGCCGCTGCGCACGGACCTGCTCACGGCGCTGACGGTGAACGGGCGGCGGGCGTACGCGGGCTACACGGACGCGGAGAAGCGCACGCGCGAACGGCTCAACAGCGACCGGGACACGCTCGCGGCGCTGCGGTCGTCGATCGCGCTCATCCCGCCGGGGAATGTGTACACGCGCACGTCCGCGTCGTCTCCGCTGTTCATCGTGGCGCAGAACGGTCTACCGCTGCCGGTGGACGCGACAATCCTCTACAACGGGCCGGACGGCGCGAAGCTGAACACTCCGACCAAATTCCGCATCCCGGCGCGGGGCTCGCTCACGCTGCAGATGACGGCGGACCTGCCGTCGGACTCGGAGCGCACCGACCTGCAGCTGTTCCTGGCCACCCCGCACAACCAGGCGATTTCGCAGCCGGTGGAGATCGGGGTGCAGACGGCGGGGGCGTCGATAAGCAGCTGGGTGCTCATCTCGCTGCTGGCGGCACTGTTCGTGCTCGCTGTTCTCGCGCAGTTCGGGAAACGCCGACGAGATAGAGATTCGCGGCGGGCGGACTAACATACCCTTGACCCAGAATTCTCGAACTCGGGATTCTCAAGACTTGGAGTGTGTATGGCGGAACCGACGACGGAGGAGAAGACGGGGGAGCAGAAGACGACGAGCGATAAATCCGTCGTCCGCTCCACCGGCTCCATGGCGGTGGCGACGCTGATGTCGCGCATCACCGGCTTCATCCGCACGGTGATGATCACCTCCGCACTCGGCGGCGCAGTGGCGTCGGCGTTCAACACGGCGAACACGCTGCCGAACATGATCACGGAGATCGTGCTCGGCTCGGTGCTCACCGCACTCGTGGTGCCGGTGCTCGTGCGCGCGGAGAAGGAAGATCCAGACCGCGGCGCGGCCTTCATCCGGCGCCTGTTCACCCTGACAGTCACGCTGCTGACCGCGGTCACTCTGATCACGGTGGTCGGTGCACCGCTGCTCACCGAACTGATGCTGGACCAAGACGGGCACGTCAACCTGGTGCAGGCGACGTCGTTCGCCTACCTGCTTCTGCCGCAGATCATGTTCTACGGCCTGTTCTCTCTGTTCATGGCCATATTGAACACGAAGGAGGTGTTCCGGCCGGGAGCGTGGGCGCCGGTGGCGAACAACCTCGTCTCCATCGGCGTGATGGCCCTGTACATGATCCTGCCGGGCCAGCTCGACCCGAAGGAGCACACCGGCGTCACCGACCCGCACATCCTGCTGCTGGGTCTGGGCACCACGCTCGGGGTGGCGGTGCAGTGCCTGATCATGCTGCCGGCGCTTCGACGGTTGAAGATCGACCTGCGGCCCCTGTGGGGCATCGACGAGCGCCTGAAGCAGTTCGGCGGGATGGCGCTGGCGATCGTCACGTATGTGGCGATCTCGCAGGCGGGCTACATCATCAATAACCGCATCGCGTCAGGCGTCGACGGTTCGGCGCCGGTGATCTACATGCAGCACTGGCAACTCCTCCAGGTGCCCTACGGCATCGTGGGCGTGACCCTGCTGACGGCGATCATGCCGCGGCTGTCGCGCAACGCGGCCGACGGCGACGATGAGGCCGTGGTCCGCGACCTGACGCTGGGCACGAAGCTGACCTTCATCGCGCTTATCCCGATCATCATCTTCATGACGGCGCTGGGCCCCGACATCGGCAACGCGCTGTTCGGCTACGGCAACTTCACCAACCAAGAGGCCCGCACACTCGGCCTCACATTGAGTTTCTCCGCGTTCACGCTCATCCCGTACGCGTTGGTGATGCTGCACCTGCGCGTGTTCTACGCCCGCGAGGAAGCGTGGACGCCGACTTTCATCATCGCGGGCATCACGCTGACCAAGGTCGTGCTGGCCGTGCTCGCACCGACGGTGGCGTCGCGCCCCGACCAGGTCGTGGTGCTGCTCGGCGCGGCCAACGGTTTCGGCTTTATCGCCGGCGCGGTGATCGGCGCGTTCCTGCTGCACCGCAAGCTGGGCTCGCTGCGCTTCGGCTCAGTCCTGCACACCTCCGTGTCGGCGGCCGCCGCCGGCGTCGTCGGCTTGGCCGCGGCGATGCTCGCGCGCTTCTTGCTGCGCCTCATCCCGGGCGGCATGCCTGCTCTGGCCGCGGCCATGGGCCGCCGCGACTCCTTCGGCTTGCTGCTGGAGATCCTCATTCTCGGCGTCGTCTTCGTGATCGCCACGGGCGTCGCCCTGTCGTTCTCCAAACTCCCCGAAGTGAAGAGCCTCGGCGCGGTGCTGGCGCGCGTGCCGGGCCTGCGCCGCGTCGTGCGCACTAGCCCGTCCGACGACATCGCAGGAGGCACCGGCGTGGATCCGCAGTTCCTCGGTTCCGACACCTTCAACACTTCGCCCGTCCCGCCGCCGATGTCCGCCGGCGTTGTGCGCGGCCCGCGCCTCGTGCCCGGCGCGGCTGTCTCCGACGGACGGTTCCGACTCCTGCGCGACTACGGCGCGTCCAGCTCCGCCCGCTTCTGGCAGGCGCGCGAGCAAGCCACCGGCCGCATGGTGGCTCTTACATTCGTGGACACCTGCGGCCCCGCGCCCATGGCACCGGTCACCCCGCGCCAGGCGGCGATCGACGCCGCCGGCATCTGCCATCGCACGAACCAGCTGAGCGCCCTCAACCTGCCCGCGGTCGCGCCGGTGCTGGAGACGATCCGCTACCGCACCGGCTGCGTCGTTGTCGCCGACTGGGTGCCGGGCTCGGACCTGAAGACGGTCGCCGATTCAGGGGCAACGCTTCTCGACGAGGCCGTCGCCGCCTCCATGATCCCCCTGACCACCGCCATGGCGCAGGCGCGCGACAACGGGGTGCTGCTCGGTCTGGACAACCGCAACCGCATGCGCGTCAGCGACGACGGCACCGTGGTGCTGGCCTTCACGGCCGTCCTGCCCGACGCCGACGCTGAGGCCGACACGTCCGCCTACGCATTCGCACTCGAGCTGCTGGCCGGCTCCGCTGAGACCGACGCACTCGCACCTCTGACCGCCGCCGCCCGCGAGGAGGAGCCCGACTACCGCACCATTGAGCAGTCGTTAGCTCAGATCGCGAACACGGACTCCGCGCCCGCGCCGCTCGTGCAGCGGCGAGAGCAGGACGAGCAGCACATCGCCGAGGACACCGTGAAGAGGGGCGGTTTCGGTGAGCGCGGCATCGGCACGCTGGGCACCGCCGGGCTCGTCGCCGTGGCGATCACAGCGGTCGTGCTCGTCGCTGCGCTGACCGTCTACCTCGTGGGCATATTCAGCGACCGCGCCGATTCCCCGATCACCAACGAATCCGCGCGCGACGGCGCCGAGCAGGTCTCCGAAGGCATCGAGAACGCTCCCAGCGGCACGCTCCCGGTCATCATCGCCCCGCTCAGCGCCAGCTCGTGGGGCGATAACGCCAGCGAAGACAGGACCACGGACTTCGCCGCGCTCGTCGACGGCGAGGACACCACCACCGCCTCCGCCAAGGCGGGGGAGAAGATCCTGTTCACGCCCGACAACGGCGTGCCCTTCGTGCCGGAAGAGATCAACATCGACTCCACCACCGCCGCGGGGCTGGACTACACCGTCTACGCGGTCGACGAGGCGACCGCCGACGCCACCAACGTCAACCACCTGCGCATTCTCACCGACGGCAGCCTGAAGGACGGCCGCACCAGCATCGAGATCGCCGACGGCACCGCCGCCGCGACCGGGCTCGTCGTCGCGTTCAGCGGGGGAGAGGACAACGCCGCTGTCATCCGCAGCGTCTCCGCCGTGGGCACGCGCGTGCGGTAAAACTCCGATCCCCGGAGAAATTGCGCACTACAGTGCGCAACGAAGCCGAGCGCCCGCGTGCGCGGCAGGGCACAATGGGTTGCGCAGCACACATTGGGCTGGATATTTCGAGCCAGATATCGGGGATTCATTCAGGAACTTGTTCGGGGGGACAAGGTGAATACGCAAACGCAGGGGATTCAACACAGCCACGGCCGCTTGGCGCGCACATACCGCCTGAAGGCGGAGCGGAAGCAGCAGAAGCAGCAACAGCAGACCATGCCGGACAATGCGCTGGTCACAGAGTTCGTCGCTGGGGACCACAAGGCATTCGCCGTCATCGTGGAAAGGCACAGGCAAAGGATGATGGCCGTCGCAAAGCGGTATGCGCGCAACGAGCACGACGCGCAAGATATCGTCCAGGACGCGCTCTTCAAAGCCTCGCGCAACATGCACACATTCCGGGCGGAGTCCGCGCTGACGACGTGGCTCCACCGGCTCGTGCAGAATGCGGGGTACGACCACGCGAAACGCGCGGAGAATAAGCGGCAGCACGCCAGCCTCGACGATTCGGAGAAGCTCAACCAGGACTCGAACCGCTACCTCGCGATCGATCCGCTGGGCAATCTCGACCGCCTGCTCGCGCTCCGCCAGGCGCTCATGAAGCTTCCGGCCGCGCAGCAACGGGCACTCATGCTTATCGACGTCGCCGGGTACTCCATCGACTCCGCCGCCTCCCAGTTGGGCGTGCGCCCCGGCACCGTGAAATCGCGCCGGAACCGCGCTCGCCAGGCATTATCGGACTGCTTGGGCAGTTAACTACACTGGCATCCATGACTGACACGAACGGCTCCACTGGGTCCAACAACATCCCTTCCTTCCCCACCTCCAACGCCCTGGGCGGGTTCAAGGCCGCCCCGGAGACCGCCCCCACCGAGCAGATGAAGGAGTCCGCCGAACGCAGCGGGGCGGACGCCGACAGCGACACCATTTACGACGTGATCGTGATCGGCTCCGGCCCGGCCGGTTACACCGCCGCGTTATACACCGCGCGCGCCGACCTGAAGCCGCTCGTCTTCGAGGGGTACGAGTACGGCGGCGAGCTGATGAACACCACCGAGGTGGAGAATTTCCCCGGTTTTGAAAACGGCATCCAGGGCCCGGATCTCATGATGGAGATGCGTGCCCAGGCCGAGCGTTTCGGTGCCGACCTGCGCGCCGAGCTCGTCGACAGCGTCGAGCTGGACGGCGATATTAAGAAGGTGCACGTCGGCGACGACGTCTTCCACGCCCGCGCCATCATCCTGGCCACCGGCGCCGCCCCGCGCCACCTGGGCATCCCGGGCGAGCAGGAGCTCACCGGCCGCGGCGTGTCCACCTGCGCGACCTGCGACGGCTTCTTCTTCAAGGACCACCACATCGCCGTCGTCGGCGGCGGCGACTCCGCGATGGAGGAGGCCACCTTCCTCACCCGCTTCGGCTCCAAGGTGACCATCATTCACCGCCGCGAGGAATTCCGCGCCTCCCAGATCATGCTGGACCGCGCCAAGGAGAACGAGAAGATCGAGTTCCTCACCAACGCGGTCGTCGATGAGGTGCTCGAGGACGGCGGCAGCGTCGCCGGCCTGCGCATCAAGGACACCCAGACCGGCCAGGAATCCACCCTGGACGCCACCGCGCTGTTCGTTGCCATCGGCCACGACCCGCGCTCCGGCTTCCTCGGCGGCCAGGTCGCCACCGACTCCGAGGGCTATGTCACCGTCGAGCACCCGAGCACGAAGACTTCTGTGCCGGGCGTCTTCGCCGCCGGAGACCTGGTGGACAACTACTACCGCCAGGCCATCACAGCCGCCGGTTCCGGCTGCCGAGCCGCCATCGACGCCGAGCACTACCTGGAAGCGCTGTAGGGGAAACTCAGCAAATGCCCAGGGGCATCTCGCGCCCCCAGAGAACATTTTGGCCCAAAATATTCTGAACTAGCCAATTGCGCACGGCGCGCTAGCTAGAAAACCGGCTAGAAAAGCAGGGAAACAGAACAGGAGCACAGCGACCATGAGCACACCCATCGACATCACCCAGGACACCTTCAAGTCAGAGGTCGTCGATTCGGACATCCCCGTCATCGTCGACTTCTGGGCGGACTGGTGCGGCCCGTGCAAGAAGCTCTCGCCGATCCTCGACGAGATCGCGGCGGACCTGGACGGCAAAGTGAAGGTGGCGAAAATCGACGTGGACAAGGAGCGAACCCTCGGCGCGCTGTTCCAGGTCATGAGCATCCCGACCGTGATGATCTACAAAGACGGCCAGAAGGTCGACGAGTTCACGAGTGTGCGCCCGAAGGCGGAGATTCTCTCCCGTCTGGAGCGCCACCTCTAACCATCGTCCAACCATCGGGCCCCGCACGCATGGCATTCGACTTATGCTGCGGCGGGGACAGTAAGATGAAACCGATCCTCAAGGCTCGGTGTGAAGAAGGTGACTTGTGTTAGGTCCGTTTCGAGTGGGCGACTCCAGCGCGCGCGTCGCTGAAGTCCGCTCGACCCTTGCACGTCTGGGGTTGCTGGACGACTTCGAGGGAGATGTGGGGGAGTGGAACCGCCGCCGGTTCTCCCAGTCGGAGATGTACTTCGACGAAGAGCTGAGCACCACGCTCAAGGCATTCCAGCAGTCCCGCGGCATTTTGCCGTCGGGCGAGATCGACAACATCACCTTGCGGGAGCTGCGCCACGCCTCCTACACACTGGGGGCGCGTGCGCTGTCCTACCAGCCGAACCAGATCCTGGTCGGCGACGATGTGAGCCAGCTGCAAAAGCAGCTCCAGGAGCTCGGCTTCTACTCCGGGCGCATTGACGGCCACTTCGGTCCCGACACTCACGCGGCTCTGACGAATTACCAGCTGAATTACGGCATCCAAGACGACGGCGTGTGCGGCCCGGAGACTCTGCATGCGCTGAGCCTGCTCGGCCGCCGCATCACCGGCGGTTCCACCCAGGCGATCCGCGAGCGCGAAGTGGTCCGCATGGCAGGCCCGCGCCTGACCGGCAAGCGGGTGGTCATCGATCCGAATATCGACGTCGAGAATATGACCCGGATTCACGGCCCGTACGGCGAGATCACCGAGGAAGAAATCCTCTGGGACCTAGCCTCCCGCGTCGAGGCACGCATGATCGCCGCCGGCATGGAGACCATCATGTCGCGTCCGCGCGGGGACAACCCGTCCGCGAAGGCGCGCGCCGACCTAGCGAACAGCTTCGAGGCGGATCTGATGGTCTCTCTCCAACTGGACCGCTACCAGAACGAGAAGGCCAACGGCGTAGCTACGTTCTACTTCGGCTCCGAGCAGGGCGCGTCCTCCATGACGGGCGAGATGCTCTCCGGCTTCATCCAGCGCGAGATCGTCGCCCGCACGCAGCTGGGCAACTGCTACAACCACGGCCGCACGTGGGAGCTGCTGCGCATGACGCAAATGCCGTCAGTCGAAATCGTGCTGGGGTACGTGACCAATCCGCACGATATGTCCATCATCACCGACCCGACACAGCGCGACGCGATCGCCGAGGCGATCGTCGTGGCCGTCAAGCGCCTCTACCTGCTCGAACAGGACAACAAGCCCACCGGCACCTACTCGTTCACCGAGCTGCTGCGCCAAGAGCGGGCCTAAATCACCGCCGCCAGCAAATCCGCGACCTCCCGTTCGGTCAGCAAACCGTGCGCCGGCGGGAGCTCCAGGCGCAGGCGCGGAATTTCCGGGTGATCCGCCACCACTTCAAAGCCCGCTGATTCCAGCACCTCCACCGGCATAAGTCCAATGACGGGATTATCGGCTGGCTCAGTCCGAAACCCGAATGCTTCGACCGCGGGGAGGGAGCGGGAGGAAAGGGCGGCGACGGCGGCGTCGATAAGCACTGCTTCCCAGCCGATGCCCGCGACGGCGGTATCGATGTGCAGGCTGGTCAGACAGTATGCGTCGGCTGAAAATGGCGCGGTGGGCATGCGGGCAGCCCCGGGCGCGGCGGACGGCGGGCACATAAGCAACGTCGCCCGTGCGCCGGTGCTGGTGGCCGGGTCGGCGATGGAGAAGCCCACGGTGGGCTGCTCGTAGGCGAGGGCGAGGAGCCATGCCGCCCTATCGACGTCCGAGTCGGTGCCGCCGAACGCGTCACCGAGCGGGTCCAACTCCCAGAACACGCTGCGCGCTGTGGTGCGGTGGATATACGCGAGATTGGCCGCTTGCAGCGGGATCAGACGCCCTCGTCGCAGCGGCATGGTGTGGCAGCCTAGTCCGTGCCCTCGATGAGCGACATGATGCGCTCGAAATCGTCGCGGTCGCCGAATTCGACGACGATCTTGCCCTTGCGCTTGCCCATGGTGACCGACACCTTGGTGTCCCATTCGTCGGCGAGGCGGTCGGCGGCCTGGGTGAGGAATTCGGGCTGCGGCGTCGGCTCGCGCTTCGGCTTGTCCGGCAGCGCACCCTGGCGGTTGAGCAGGGTGACGGCTTCCTCCGTCGCGCGGACGGACAGGCCCTCGGCGACGATGCGGTCGGCGAGCTGCTCCTGGGCTTCCGGGCCCACTTTCACGCCGAGCAGTGCGCGGGCGTGGCCGGCGCTGAGCACACCGGCGGCGACGCGGCGCTGGACGGCGACGGGCAGGTTGAGCAAACGGATCGAATTGGTGATCACCGGGCGGGAGCGGCCGAGGCGGTCGGCGAGCTGCTCCTGGGTGACACCGAATTCCTCGAGAAGCTGCTGGTACGCGGCTGCCTCTTCGAGCGGATTGAGCTGCACGCGGTGGATATTCTCCAGCAGGGCGTCGCGCAGCATGTCCTCGTCGGAGGTCTCGCGCACGATCGCCGGGATGCGCTTCAGGCCCGCCTTGGAGGCAGCGCGCCAACGGCGCTCACCCATGATGAGCTCGTAGCCGTCGTTCGCCGGGCGGACCACGATCGGCTGGAGCAGACCGAATTCCTTGACGGAGTGGATGAGCTCATTAAGCTCGTCCTCGTCGAATTGGGTGCGAGGCTGCTTCGCGTTCGGGAAGATCTTCCCGATGGGGATCTCTTGGTAGGACGCGCCGAAGGAATCGTTCGGCTTCGCCGCCGTCACCATCGCGGCCGGGACAGAGGAGGAACGGCCGACAGAAGGTGCGCCCGGGATCGTCGGGGCGCCCTTGACCTTCTTCTTGGGCTTGTCGCCCTCAGCTGCCTCGGTATCCCTGGCACCCTTGGTTCCGCCAATGATGACGTCGGCGGCGCCGTCGCCCAGCGGGCCCGTCTTCTGGTGGTGGTCCGGATTCGACGGGATCAGCGCCGCCAACCCACGGCCTAGGCCGCCCTTGCGTTGCTCTGCCATAGCTCTCTTAGTCCTCCTCGCCCAGCTGGGCGAAAATCTCGGGGCTCACACCGATCGGCCCTGTCGTCTCGTGCGGCTGGTAATCGCCGCGGGTAGCCAATTCTCGCGCGGCATCGAAGTACGCCAGCGCACCGCGGGAACCCGGGTCGTACTCGATCACGGTCTGGCCGTAGCCGGGCGCCTCCGACACCTTCACCGAGCGCGGGATCATGTTGCGCATGACCACATCGCCGAACTGGCCGCGGACCTCTTCGGCGACCTGCTCGGAGAGCTTCGTGCGTGCGTCGTACATCGTCAGCAGCACAGCCGAGATGTGCAGGTTCGGGTTCAGGGCGCCGCGGATCATAGTGATGTTGTTCAGCAGCTGGCCCACACCCTCCAGGGCGTAGTACTCGCACTGGATCGGGATGAGCACCTCGTCGACCGCATTCATCGCGTTGATGGTGAGCAAGCCCAGCGACGGCGGACAGTCTACGAAGACGTAGTCGAAGCCTTGCTCCTCCAGGAACTCGCCGCGCAGAGCGTCGGCCAAGCGGTACTCGCGGCGCACCAAGCTGACCAGCTCAATCTCCGCGCCAGCCAGGTCAATGGTGGCGGGAATGCACCACAGGTTCTCGTTGTCGCCGGAGCGCTGGAGCGCTTCCTCCGCAGCGGCGGCGCCGATGAGGAGCTCGTAACTGGAGGTCTCCCCGTCGCGGTGGCCCGCACCAAGCGCCGTCGACGCATTGCCCTGCGGATCGAGGTCCACCACGAGCACCTTGCGACCCAGCTTGGCCAGCGATGCGGCCAGGTTCACCGAGGTGGTGGTTTTGCCCACACCACCTTTCTGATTCGCGACAGTGATCAAGCGCGGCTGCTCCGGCTTCGGCACCGTCGAGCGCCCGTTATTCATCTGCGCCGCCCGGCGAGCCGCCGCGGCAATCGGGGTGTCATCCCACTGCTCGTCGTCCACGTGGCCTCCCGTCACGGTCAATAACAATCACTGTCAGATTAGTAGAGCGCCCTGACATCCGTTACCCAGGACCGCCCGTTAGCGCGCTAAGCAGCGCGGACGATGCGAATGAGGGTGGTGGGCTGCTCCAGCAGACCCTCGCCGACGGTGAGGATCTCCGCGTCGGTACCGCCGGCCTTAGTGATCATGGCGGCGTCGCGCTCGAGTTCTTCTGCTACGCTCGCGCCCTTCATCGCGGTCATCGAACCGCCCGGCCGCACGAGGGGAAGGGACCAGCCGGCGAGCTTTCCTAAGGGGGCGACTGCGCGGGAGGTGGTGACGTCGAAAAGCGTCTTTTTCTGCTCTTCCGCGCGGCCGCGCACGACCGTGACGTTATCGAGGCCGAGTTTTTCAGTGATCTCGCTGAGGTAAGTCGAGCGCTTCAGCAGCGGCTCGATGAGAGTGATGCTGAGATCAGGTCGGGCAATGGCTAGGGGGATGCCCGGCAGGCCCGCGCCGGAGCCGATGTCCGCGACGCTCACACCCTCGTCGAAGGCGTCGGCGATGACCGCGCAGTTGAGCACGTGGCGGCTCCACAGGCGGGAGACTTCCTTCGGGCCGATGAAACCGCGCTCAGCGGCGGTGGTGGCAAGGGAATCGTGGTAGGCCTGCGCGAGCGGCAGACGATTACCGAAGATCTCGGCTGCCGCTGCTGGCGCTACCTCCCACTCGGGCATGTGCTCAGGCATGTGCCTTAATTCCCTTTCTTCTTGCCCTGGTTGTTGTTCTTGTTTTTGCCCTTTTTCTTCTTGCCCTTCTTCGGGTTATCGGGCTTGGCGCCGGGCTTCGGCTTCAGGCCGACATTGGAGTCGGTGTCCGCCTTGTCTTCCGCTTGGTCCTTCGGCTGGGCCTCTGGTTGCTCCGCCGGCTCGTTCTCCGGGTGGTTATTGTTGGCGCGCTGCTTCGCGGCGTCGCGCTCGCGCTGCTTCTTGGAGCGGTTGTCAACAGTGCGGGCGCCGGCTACAGGAGCGGAAGCGCGCTTCGCCTCGCGCTTGGCTGCTTCCTCCTCTTCCTCTTCCTTGTCCATCTTGGCGTAGACGATCTTGGTCTGGAAGAAGGTCCAGATGTTGTTGGACAGCATGTAGGTCAGCAGGCCGATGTGCCACAGGAAGCCGGTGAACAGCAGGGTTGCCGGGAGGAACCACAGCATCATGCCGTTCATGGTCTTCATCTGCATTTCCATCATTTCCGGCGAATTCATGCCGTTTTCCGGCTGCTTCTTGCCGGCAGCAGCCTGCTCCGCCTTGCGCTTGGCCATGCGCTCGCGCTGGCGGCTCATGGACATGCGCGCGTTGAAGTGGGTCAGCAGCACACAGGCGATGACTAGCGGCAGCGCCACCATGATGATGTCGGTGCGGGAGAAGTCCGACGGCGCGAACGCCGCGAACTGCTCTTCCGGCATGGACATGTAGGACGACAGCGGAACACCGAAGACGCGTGCATCCAGGAAAGACTGCACATCCTCAGGGGAGAAGATGTAGTTCGCGGTGTTGCGGTTCTCCTCGACGGACATGCCGAGGCCGCCAGCGCCAGTACCGGTGCGGTTGAAGGAGCGCAGCACGTGGAACAGACCGATGAACACCGGCATCTGCACCAGCGGGACGATGCAGCTGGCCAACGGGTTCATGTTGGCTTCCTTGTACAGGCGCTGCATCTCCATCGCCTGCTTCTGCTGGTCCTTCGCGTATTTAGCGCGAATCTCCTGCATTTTCGGCTGGAGTTCCTGCATCTTGCGGCCGGAGCGCAGCTGGTTCACCATCGGCTTGACCAGGAAGACACGGATGGTGAAGGTGAGGAACACGATCGCCAGCAGCCACGAGGCACCGGAATCCGGCGAGAAAATATAGCCGAAAATCTTGTGCCAGAACCACAGGACGGCTGAGATGGGCCAGTAGATGAAATTCAGCACTGGTTGTCTAACTCCTGTTCATAGGTACGGGGTCGTAGCCGCCGGGATGCCAGGGCCCGCACTTGGCTAAACGCGCAAGAGCGAGAAGGCCACCGCGGGCCGCTCCATGCCGGGACACCGCTTCGAGCGCATACGCGCTGCACGTCGGCTCAAAGCGGCACGTCGATCCCATCTTAAGGGGTGAGAAAAGTTTTTGGTAAAGCCGCACGCACCGCACCATCAAACGGCCGACGGGCCCACTGGGTGCGGGAATGCGCTCGCCGTCGGTGTTGAAATACCGGGCGTGCTCGTGACCGGTCATGAACGCGCGGCCGCTTTCTTGCGGGCACGCTCAATTCCCGATTCCATGTCCTTGAGCAGCTGAGCGCTTGTCGCGTCAGCACTTGCCGGAAGGGCACGGACGACGATGTCCACCTCCCGGTCGAGGTGCTCGGCGACCTCCATGCACACATGCCGCAACTGGCGCGACAGACGGTGGCGGGCGACGGCGTTGCCCACCTGCTTAGACACAATTAACCCGAACCGGGGACCGCCGGAAATCACGGTCTCGGTTCGGGTGTAATAGTGCACCACGAGGGTGCGGGTGCCTGCGCGCCCGCCTTGAGAGATCACCCTGCGGAATTCCGCGGACGAGGTGAGCTTATGGGCGCGGGGCAGCACAGCGCTCAGATGAGCCTAGAAAAGCTAGGCAGTGAGCTTGGAACGGCCCTTGCGGCGACGCGCGGAAACGATGGCGCGGCCGGCACGGGTGTTCATGCGGGTACGGAAGCCGTGCTTGCGGGCACGACGACGGTTATTCGGCTGGAAAGTCCGCTTAGACATGGCGGGGTACTCCTTGCAATCTATGCGGCGGCCAGCGGCGCACGCCGAACCTTGCGGCGCGTGCGCCTTCCCGGGAAGAGGCAGCCATGTTCAAAATATGTAAGTGAGATGCTCTTACAGCGAATCCGCTGGTGGCATGCATTATCTGCGCTGACTCGCCAGTATCGGCGGCCCGGTGCTCGGCGCTGATGATGCTCTCACGCACAACCAGGTCCCTGCGGATTCTCGCGAATCACAATGGTCACTAGAGTGCGACAGACCATGCCAGGATACGTGATCAGCGTCGCACCGGCCAAATCGACGCGCGGGGGTAGTTGACCCGAAATTCGTTCACCCCCGAAATTACAACAGTGTGTTTTTCCGCAGGTCAGACCCGACACGCCGACGTAGCCTGCACGGGACCGGTGGGGGTATCGAACGTGCTTTCCCGCACACCGCTAACACCGCCCCAGCGGCGGGACCGTCTTCTAGACAGTCGGCGGCGCGGCAGGGTAAGAAAGCTTTATCACCACAACTTCACAGGAAAACTCTCACCACCGCTGTGGATAAGCCTCAATTAAACGTTGAGGCTTATCCGGTTAGAGCGGTAAAAGACGAGGTCAAAGCAGGTAATTTGGCCACTGAGGGTTATCCACAGCACAATGATTGTCTTGTGGATAAACTTCACGTCGACACAGCAACGCCCTGTGGATAACTTTGTGAATTCACAAGTTCAGGGCGATGTTCAGACTCCTGTGAGTTGTGAATGGCCCGCGGCGCGCACGACCCGGAACCGAGGATGGTGTGCGCCGCGGGTTGAACGTTGGGATTCGGAGATAGGGAAAGCGGGCTTTC